>JADGNT010000295.1 GCA_017883345.1 Candidatus Solibacter sp.
TGGCAAGCTTCTTGTTGTCCTTGCCGTTATCGTTGTTGACCACTTGCCGCGCGATCTTGCGGCAGACATTGCCGATTTCCCGTTCCAGATTGCGTACGCCGGCCTCGCGGGAATAGTACTCGATCAGGCTGCCGATGCCGTCGTCCTTGAAATCGATCTCTTCGCCGGTGAGTCCGGTGGCTTCCACCTGCTTTTTCACCAGGAAACGCTTGGCGATCTCCATCTTTTCGAGCTCGGTATAACCCGACAGACGGATGACTTCCATGCGGTCCTGAAGGGCCGGCGGAACGGTGTGCATGACATTGGCGGTGGCGATGAAGAACACCTGGCTGAGATCGTATTCCACGTCCAGGTAGTGGTCCACGAACATGAAGTTCTGCTCGGGGTCGAGCACTTCGAGCAGCGCCGCACTCGGGTCGCCGCGGAAATCCATCGACATCTTGTCGACTTCGTCGAGCATGAACACCGGGTTGCGCGTGCCGGCCTTCTTCATCATCTGGATGATCTGGCCGGGCAGCGCGCCGATGTAGGTGCGGCGGTGCCCGCGGACTTCCGCCTCATCGCGCACGCCGCCGAGCGACATGCGGACGAATTTGCGTCCGGTGGCTTTCGCAATCGACATGCCGAGCGAGGTCTTGCCCACGCCCGGAGGCCCCACGAAGCATAGAATCGAGCCCTTGGGATTCTTCACCAGGCGGCGCACCGCCAGAAATTCCAGGATGCGTTCCTTGATCTTCTCCAGCCCGTAGTGATCGCTTTCCAGCACGGTTTCGGCGAACTTGAGATCGCGGATTTCCTTGGACTTTTTCTTCCATGGCACCACCAGCAGCCAGTCGAGATAGTTGCGGCTTACGGTGGATTCGGCGGACATGGGCGGCATGTTCTCCAGGCGCTTGAGCTCCGCCATGGCTTTCTCCTGCGCCTCGGGGGTCATGCCGGCTTCCTCGATGCGCCGCTTCAGCTCATCGAGTTCGCTCTTTTCGCCGCGCCCCAGTTCCTTCTGGATGGCCTTGATCTTCTCGTTGAGGTAGTACTCTTTCTGCGCCTTCTCCATCTGGCGCTTCACGCGCCCCTGAATGGTGCGGTCGACATTGAGCTTTTCGATCTCGATATCGAGCATCTCGGCCACGCGCGTCAGGCGGTCGATGGGGTCGAAGATTTCCAGCAGTTCCTGCTTCTCTTCGATGGTGAGCTGCAGGTTGGCGCCCACCGTATCGGAGAGTTTGCCGCTCTCATCCACGCGGATGGCCGCGATCATGGTTTCGTAGTTCAGGTTCTGGCTGAGTTTGACGTACTGTTCGAACAGGCCGGTGACGCGGCTGATGAGCGCGTCGAGTTGCGGACCGGTTTCCACTTTGTAGGCGGAGGTGCGCACGGTAGCGCGGAAGAAGCCCTCCTCGTCGGAGATCGAAACCACTTTGGCGCGTTCCACGCCTTCCACCAGGACTTTGATGTTGCCGTCCGGGAGCTTGAGGCTCTGCACGATGTTGACGATGGTGCCGACGCTGTAAATCTCGTTGGGCTTGGGTTCATCGACGGAGGCATCGTGCTGCGTGGCAAGAAAGATCTTCTTGTCGCCGGCCATGGCCTCTTCCAACGCCCGCACACTGGATTCGCGCCCCACCACGAACGGGGTCATCATGTACGGAAAGATGACCACGTCGCGAATGGGCATCATCGGCAGACGTTTTGTATCGGATTTTTCCTTCGAAGTAAGCATTGTTCTCCCCACCGGGATCGGTACAACCCCAGTCCCCGGCGTGCGGTCTGTTCAGGAAATTACGGTTAACCGGCCTTTTCCAATATTGTAAGACTGATTTTCTGCGAGAGCACCATCTCTTTGGTAACCAGGAACTCGCGTACTTTTTTGTAGGAAGGCAGGTAATACATCAGATCCAGCATCAGGTCTTCGAGAATCATCCGCAAACCGCGCGCGCCCACCTTGCGCTCCATGGCCAGATCGGCGATGGCTTCGATGGCCTCCTCGCTGAACCTGAGGCGAACGTTCTCGAATTCGAAGAGCTTCTGATACTGCTTGATGATGGCGTTCTTGGGCCTGGTCAGGATCTGGATCAGGGCCGAGCGATCCAAGTCCTCCAGTACGGCGCTCACCGGCAGACGGCCGATGAATTCCGGAATGAAACCAAACTTGATCAGATCGACCGGCTGGGCCTGGCCGAGCAGATCGATATCGCGGCGTCCGCTGACGCCAGAGGAGCGGCCGATGGTTTTTTCCTCTTCCTGCAGGAAGCCCATGCTCTTCTTGCCGGTGCGGCGCGCGATTACCTTTTCCAGACCCACGAAAGCGCCGCCGCAGATAAACAAAATGTTAGTCGTGTCCACCGGCGTGAATTCCTGGTGCGGGTGCTTGCGCCCACCTTGCGGGGGAACGTTGGCTATCGTGCCTTCCAGAATCTTCAAAAGCGCCTGCTGCACGCCCTCGCCCGAAACATCGCGCGTGATCGACGGGTTCTCGTCCTTGCGGCAGATCTTGTCGATCTCGTCGATGTAAATAATGCCCTGCTGGCACTTCTGCACGTCGCCATCAGCCGCCTGGAGAAGCTTGAGGATGATGTTCTCCACGTCCTCGCCGACGTACCCGGCCTCGGTCAAGGTGGTGGCATCGACAATGGCAAACGGCACATCCAGGATCTTCGCCAGGGTTTGGGCCATCAGGGTTTTACCGGTGCCGGTGGGGCCGATGAGCAGGATATTCGATTTCTGCAGTTCGACCTCGGTGTTGCGCATGCGGTTCATGTGAATCCGCTTGCAGTGGTTGTAAACCGCCACCGCCAACTTCTTCTTGGTGGCTTCCTGCCCGATTACGTACTGATCCAGGAACTCTTTCACTTCCAAGGGCTTCGGGATTTTGTTCGGTGTTCCGGAAGGAGCCTCGACCTTGTCGTCCTCGAGGATCGAGTTGCAGACCGCAATGCACTCGTCGCAGATGTACGCGCGAGGATAGTCGCTCGGAGAAGAAATGAGTTTTCCGACTACGTCCTGACTCTTATGACAAAACGAACACCGTAAAGCATCATCGGATCCGGCACGCTTCACGCAGGTTTCTCCTCTTCCGCCGTTGGCACAGCGCCGTCAGGGTAGGGCACCACATTGAATTCCATCTCCATTATCACCCGAATGACGTTTCCTTAGCAATGTACCCGGCGGATCGCGCCCGATATCTCCGGTTAACACATTCGTTGGCCGGGAAGGTCCCGGCCCCTATCGTTGCACATTCCATAGCGCGCGGTTGACAGGCCACAAAAAGCAATGGCCTGTCCCACCAGCCTAGGACTCGGCCGTCTTGCGCGCGTGCTCGAACAGGAAGTTCAGCGTCTTGTCGGTCTGGATGTGGCTGGCGATGCGGCCCAGCGTGCCATCCTTCTCGAATTCCATATGCACCGCGGCCACCGGCTTGCGCTGCTGGCGGGCCACCTTTTCCACTTCGCTGTCGACTTCGTCGCGCGTGGCGTGAATGCTCTCCCGCTCGCTGACCTTGCCGAGCAACATGGAAGCCTTCACCTCGCGGATCGCCTTGTCGCGCTGCGTTTCCTTCAATTTGTCCCAATCCAATTTCAGTTTTTTCGGATCGATGCCCTGCTCGGCCATGGCAAGCAGGCGCTGCTCCACGCGGTTCTTGATCTGGCGTTCCACGAACAGTTCGGGCACCGGAAAGTCATGCGCGTCCACCAGTTTGTCCACAATCTGGTTCTTGGCATCCTGCTGCGCCTCGTTCTGGCGCTGGGAGAAGATGGCCTTGCGGACGGCTTCCTTCAGCTCGTCGACCGTGCGGTAGTCGCCGAGTTCCTGGGCGAACTCATCGTCGAGTTCGGGCAGCTCCTTGCGGCGCAGGCCCTTGAGGACGGCATGGAACTTGACGGTCTTGCCGGCCAGTTTCTCGGACCCATAATCTTCCGGGTAGACGACTTCGAAATCCTTCTCGTCCCCGGGAGTGAGGCCGCGCAGATTCCCGGTGAACGCTGCGAACGTCTCCTTGGCGCCGATTTCGAGCACCATCTCGTCGGTCTTCACCGGTTCGCCTTCCACGCCTTCCAGGCTTTCCAGCGAGACGACGGCGAAATCGCCGTCCACCACCGGGCGCGGATCGATATTGATGTACTGCGCCTTCTGCTGGCGGATCTCGTCGATGCGCCTGGCAATGTCCTCTTCGGTGACTTCGGGATCCTGGTAGGGCACTTCGACGTTGTGGTACTCGCCGAGCACGACCTCCGGGAACACTTCGAAGGTGGCCTTGAACGTGAGCGGGGCGAAATCGTGAAAATGGACGTCGCCGATATCGGGCGTGCCCACCACGTTCAGGTTCTCCGCTTCGAGCTGCTTTTGCAGATGGACGGGAATCAGATTCTCCAGCACCTTTTGCCGGATATCGCCGGCAAACTGCTTGCGGATCAGGTTGGCGGGCGCTTTGCCGGGGCGGAAGCCCTGCAGTTTGGCGCGCTTCTGAATGTCGTCGACGACGCGGCCGGTCTCGCTCTCTACCACATCAACGGGGATGGAAATTTCCAGCGAGTGTTTGCAACCTTCTACTAATGCCAAGTGGATTTAACCTCGGGGACAGAGTGATGGCTAAAGGAAATTATAACACGCAGGTTAGCGGCGTTTGCACGGCGGCCGCGCGGCTCGATAACCCGCCGGCCGGGGCTTGCGGCCGCGGCTGAAAATGGGTTGGGTTCGTGGGATACGATTGGGTTCGCAAGGCCGATGCAAAATATTGACAACAATAGGCGGCGGATGCGAAATGGGTTCGTCTCGCATTTTTCGTTTGGGAACTTAAGCGGCGCGCGCCGACAGGGCCGCACGCCATCGGACGGGGACGCGAGAAGTGATTTTGGAGAAGACATGCCTGCCTACGATCATTATATCTGACATGGCAAGGGGGCTCATAGTTAAGCCTTTTATTTACAATGAAAAACCGTGTGAAATGGATTTTGCCAGGGAGGGTATTCCGGCTGGAATTCTATCTCCATTTTGACATGCCGTATTAAGCTAGCTTAAGCTAGATTCTAGCCGGAGGAATCATGCAGGAGATTGGTGCATTTGAAGCCAAAAATAAACTGGCAGCGTTGCTGGACCGTGTGGAGCGCGGCGAAGAGATCGTGATTACGCGGCACGGTAAGGCTGTGGCGCGGTTGGTGCCGAATGCCGGGGGCATCGACCAATCCCAGGCGCGGGCGGCGGTCGAGCGAATTCGGGAGAGGGCGCGGAACCTGAAAGCCGGCCGATTCGATTGGGACGCCTTCAAGGCGGACCGGGATGCGGGCCGGCCGTGAGTTTGGTGGTTGACAGCTCGGCGACCCTGGCGTGGGTATACAGCGAGGAGACCACAGAGGCCATCTCCGAGGTTCTCGCCCGCTTGACGGACAGGGGGGCGTGGGTTCCCGCGCTCTGGAGGCTGGAGGTGGCGAATGTTTTGGAAATGAACGTCCGGCGCGGCCGTCACGACGCTGCTTTCAGAGATGCCGCGCTGGCGGACCTGGCCGTTTTGCCGATCGGCATCGATGCGGAAACGGATCGCCATGCCTGGGGTGCTACGGTGCGCCTGGCCGCGCGGCATCGGTTGACCACGTACGACGCGGCGTACCTGGAGTTAGCGCAACGCCGGGGACTGCCGCTGGCCACCTTGGATCAGGAGTTGCGCGATGCAGCCACCGCCGAAGGCGTGATTTTACTCGGCTAGCCGCCGCAAGGCCAGATACTCCTTGGCATTCGCCCTTTTACGCCGCTTGGGTCCTGGGACGCACGGTGCGTTCGATTTCCTTCTGCTTTGCTTGCCGGGCTACCCGGAGCTCATAGTGTACCTGCAGCTTCAGCCAAAATTCGGGGGAGGTGCCGAGGTAACGCGCCAAGCGGAGGGCCGTATCGGCCGTGATGCCGCGCCGCCCGCGCACGATCTCGTTGAGCCGGGCGGTATCGATGGCAAGCAACTTGGCGAGTTGGTTGACGCTCAGGTTCAAGGGCCCAAGCACCTCCTCCCGGACGATCTCTCCAGGATGGATGGGAGCAAGAAGTTTCGGCATACGGGTCTCCTAGTGGTAGTCTACAATCTCGACTTCGGCCGCGTCGCCTTCGGACCATACGAAGCACACGCGGTATTGATCGTCGATTCGGATGCTGTATTGGCCTTTCCGATCGCCCGTCAGTGGTTCCAGCCGAGTGCCGGGAAGAGCCGCCAAATCCTCCAGCGTTTCGGCTTCGTCCAGCATGGTCAGCTTGCGTTGCGCCGTTCGTTCGATGCTCTGGTACTTTCTGGAGAACTGGTCGTGGAAGAGCTTTTCGGCTTCGCGGTCCCGAAAAGAACGGATCATACTTATAGCGTATAACGATAAACGCTAAATGTCAAAGAGGCCACCCCGGATGACAGACCACAACAGGCGATGGTCTGTCCCACCCTGGCATTACATTACCCGATCAGCTTGGCGAAGCGCGAGCCGGGGCGGACGATGGTCTGATTGCGTTCCGGGCCGGTGGAGATGCAACCCACTTCGACGCCCGTACAGGCC
>JADGNT010000007.1 GCA_017883345.1 Candidatus Solibacter sp.
GCCGTATCGCCTCGGTAGTGTACCCAAATTGCTTCAACTGATCTTCGAGCGCGGCCTGTATAGCTGCAGCCTGGGCCCCCACAGGGTAGACAAATGCGAAGACGAGTTCGTCGGGTCGATCTGATACGGGGGGCTCTTTCAAAGGGTTCAGAGCTGGGTCCGCGATTTGAGCTCCTAGCTGAGCCTGTTGGGGCGCAGGAGGAGCAGCGCTAGTGTCTTGTGAGTCATCGTTGGGCACGACGATCACCATACCACGGACGATCATGAATAACACGTCTCTGAGAAAGATGGCCAGCCTCTCTCAATAGCAAGCCGGAGCCTCGGTGGGCACGGAACTCGGTATGCCGGACCCTACGCCCAAACATGAAACGCAAGTCCGCTTCTGGTAGACGAGTCCTTCAGCGAACCCCGCTTTCCGATCTCGGCGGGTAGGCATTGGGTTTCGCCCGCCCTTACCGCCGCCGCGGCAGGGGAATCGCCGGCCGCCCCGCGCCCGCGTCCGGCGCGCCCGCGATGGCGCCCCTGGGCGCCTGATAGTTGCCGAAATTCAATTCGCTTTCGGTGAAGCTGATCGGCCGGTCGAGCACCATTTCCAGCGTGCTTCCCCGCGCCAGTACCGCGTCCGGACCGCGCGACAGCAACACCCCGACCATGCCCGCCGCCGCACCCGCCGCGGCGCCAATCCCCGCGCCCATGCCGTAGTGCCCCGCCGCGCCGCCCGCGATCACTCCGATGCTGGCGCCCGCCGCCGCCGCCTCGCCTACCGATCGCGCATCGCCGCTCTTATTGCCTTCGCTGCGCACTTTGCCTTCCACCCGGTCCAGCTCATCCTTGGCATTACCGTCCATGCTGCCGATGCGGCCGTGGAAATCCCGTGTCACGCCGTTGGGCAAGGTCAACGAATCGAAGCGCACGTAGAGTTCGCCCCGGCCCTTCACCCGGCCCGGCTTCTTGATCTGGGTCACGGTGCCGGCTACATAGCTGCCCACCGGGACCACGATGCGCCCGTTCGCCAGCACCGGAAATACCGTCTCCAGGTAAACCCGGTCGCCTTCCGCCGAGTGCTTGGTGCTGATGCTGTTGATCAGGCTCAACGGCACCTTGGCCCCGGTTTCGACCGTGAACTCGGCCGGCGTGGGCGCAGCCTCCTGGGCGGACAGCAGACCCGCGACGGCGAAAGTGGTTGCCAGTAGTGGCCGTATCGACATCCAAAACACTCCTACTTTTCTAGCGCCCCGACCGCGTAAAGATGTTCCACTTTATGTGGGGCAGGCTGGCAGCCTGCGGCGGGTTGGTAACCCGCCTGGGGCGCCGGTTGCCGGGGTACCCTCCGGGTCGCGCGCAGCTTGACACGCTGCCCCACAATGGAACACACTCTCGCGGTCATAGTACTAGCCTATATGGTTTAACGCGCCGGAGGCCGGGAAAGTTGCCGGATTCCCTCAGCGCAGCGGCAGTTTGAGCCCGGTTTGCGCCGGCACATTCCCCGCCGTGACCTGGATCTCCGGGTCGTTTCCGGTTCCCTCCGGCAGGTAGAGATTGACCTGATACAGCCCGGCCGAGCCCGGTGTCACGCCGGCGTATTTGATCAGTGACGGGTCAACCGCCGTCCCGTTAAACGTCACCTTCAGCGAAGCGAACGCCAACATGGTGGCCGCATAGTTGGGGATCTCTCCCACCGCCGGGTTGGGCGAAGTCTGCCCCAAGCCGGTGGCGTAGACCACCACCGTGTCCCCCGCGTGTGCCGGGGCGTCCGCCGTCAGCAACTTGCCCGCCGCGTCAGTGGCGATGGCGTATCCGCCGGCAATCGAAAACAGCGCCGGCGCCGCATCCACCAGCGTGACCGTGATCTCCGGACCCGTGATGCCTTCGGTCACCACACGGACCTTGACCGGACCCGCGGATTCCACGCTGGACATGAGGAAATTGACCTGCCCGTCGGAAACGAACAGCAGCGGCACCGGCTGGTCCTGCACGTAAACCCGGACGTAGTTCAGCTCCAGTGGAAGGCAGCGCGCCGCCAGTAGTGAGGAAGTGCAGGCAACCAGGTCGGCATCCGCCAGCGCGTGCGTGGAACGGGCCAAGCCCACTCCGAAGACCGCGATGACGGAGTTCGGCGCGAACGGCCCCGAAGTGTAATTCGAGGCGTTGACAATGCCTGCCGCGGAGTAGGATGGCCCTGCTCCCCTGGCGATCCCGGCACTGAGGACCGCCAATGCCAGCCAAGTTCGGATCACTATCTGTATGGTGACCTGACCAATCCATTCTTCTCACTTTCGCGTCGCACACCCACAGAGCACCCCCCCAACCCCTCTCCAATTCCCGCTAAACTGTAGATATCCCGTCCGACTTTTTACGGGCGCACTGCGTCTAGTTACAAGGAGCCAGAGATTTGATTTTTCGGGCGGTCGAAGATGCCGACCTGATTCGCCAGGCAACCCGGGGCAACGTGGAGAGCTTCAACCTCCTCGTCTCCCGCTGGGAGAAACGTGTCTACAATTACCTGCTGCGAATTACGGCTAACCGCGAAGACGCTCTGGACTTGACGCAGGACGCTTTCTTGAAAGCCTACCAGAACCTCCGCAAGCTCGACGATCCAGGGCGCTTCGCCCCCTGGCTGTACCGCATCGCGCACAACGAGGCTTACAGCATGTTCCGCAAGCGGAAGCCGGAGACCGATGTGGAGGAAATCGAGCCCGAAGCCACGGAGACCAAAATCACCGTAGGCGGCAGCTCGGTCTTCCCCATCGAGCTCTCGCTCGCCGTCGCTAGCGCCCTGGACCGACTCTCCACGGACCAGCGCGAAGCGGTCGTGCTCAAGATTTACCAGGGCTTCAAGTTCGAGGAAATGGCCGAGATTCTCTCCTGCCCGGTTTCCACCATCAAGTCCCGCCTCTACACCGCGCTCGAACTGCTCAAACTCGAGCTGGCTCCCATGAAGGCAAGAGGTGTGTCATGAGTTGCTCGCCATTGGATTTGAAGGACTACTTCCTCCAGGAACTGCCGTCCTCGCAGCGCGTCAAGCTGGAAGCCCACGTCAAAACCTGTCTCACCTGCCGCGAAGAGCTGGAACGCCTGCAACTGACCGGGGCGGCTCTCTTCTCTTTGCGCGACGAAGAAATTCCGCAGCGCATCGCCTTCGTCAGCGACCAGATTTTCGAACCCTCGCCGCTGCGCCGCTGGCTTAGCGGTTTCTGGTGCTCCACGGCGCGCCTGGGATTCGCCTCCGCGCTCATGCTTTCCGCCTCGATTTTCTTTGCGGCAATCCGGCCGGGTCCCATTGTGGATCGCCCGGCGGTCGCTACCGTGGCCGCCCAGCAGCAGATTCAGCAGCAGATCCAGCAGGCCGTCTCTAACGCTGTCACCGAAGTGGAGGCCCGTCAGGCCGAAAAGACCAAACAACTGGTCGCCTATATCGAACACCAGAACGTCGAGACCTTGAGGAGTGTCCGGTGGATGGCCGGCGAACTCGACGCAAATCGCAAGCGTTCCCAGGTCAGGCAAATGGCAATGTACGTTCAGCCGGGCGAGAGCGGGGAAGTCAAATGAAACCCGGCATCGCCATTCTCCTGTTGAGCTTGACCCCGCTGTGGTGCCAGGTCGCCAAACCGGCGGCCCTCGCTGGGTCCAACCTGCCCGCGCCCAAGGCGGCCCGAATCCCCTTGGACTCCATCAGAGAGCTGGAGCGGACGTTCAACGACCGCCTCTCGGGCCTGGCGGGCGTCGATCAACCCACGGAGTTGATGGGTGATACGCGCGGCGTCCAACTCGAGGACTACGGCGTAGTCTTCACCACCGAAGTCAGTCTCGTGAGGACCCCCGGCCTCATGCCAGGCCGGCCGAAGATCCCTCCGGAAATGGCCGCGCGGGTCAAGGTACAGCGTTTGGAACGCATGCCGCTGCTCAAGGCAGCCATGACGGAGATGATGCGCACCATGGCGATTGGGTTTAGCCAGATTCCAGCCGGCCACAAGCTGGTGCTGGTGGTCCGCCTCTATTACGGCGCTTGGGAAGATACCACGGGCATGCCCGCGCAGGTCATCATGCGGGCAGACCGCGCGGCCGCGGCCGCCGGCAAAGTCGAAACGGAAGAACGATAGTGGCTGCCATTCTTCCCCCGCATCCCGAGTCCGAAGCTCATTCCACAACCGGGGCCGGCCTGGGTCCGCGCAACCAGCGGCTCGGCGAGATCCTGCTGGAACGCGGCAAGATCGAGGTCGAGGATATCGAACGCGCGCTGGAACTCCAGTTGGAGCGGGGCGATAAAATCGGTAAAATCCTGGTGGACATGGGCACCGTGGCCCACCGTGATGTCCTGGCCGCGCTCAGCGATCAACTGGACGTCCCCTTGGTGGCCGTGGATGGCGCGCCGCCCTCCGCTCCCGAAATCGAAGGCCTGTCGAATCGCTTCCTGCGCCAGTGCCGCGCCATCCCCGTCGCGCTGGCGGATAACGTCCTCACCATCGCGATGGCCGATCCGCTGGATTTCGAGACCATCGCCGCCGTGCGCGCCTTCAGCGGCCTACAGGTTCGCACCGCGCTCGCCGCCGAGCAGGAAATCCTCGACGCCATCGACCGGAATTACGGCGAAAGTGAACAGCGCACCTACGCCGAGGGCGACGACGAGCAGGCCGGCGCCGATCTGGAGCACCTGCGCGACATGGCGAGCGAAGCTCCCGTCATCCGCCTGGTCAACGCCATGATCGCCGAGGCCATCGAGAAGCGCGCCAGCGATATTCACATCGAGCCGTTCGAAAAGGAATTCCGCGTGCGCTTCCGCGTGGATGGCGTGCTCTTCAATCAGGAACCGCCACCGCGCGAGCTCAAGGCCGCCATCATCAGCCGCCTCAAGCTGATGGCCAAACTGAATATCGCCGAGCGGCGCCTGCCGCAGGATGGCCGCATCAAGATTAAAGTAGTCGGCCGCGAAGTCGATCTGCGCGTGTCCACGCTGCCCACGCTCTACGGCGAAAGCGTCGTCATGCGCCTGCTGGATCGCTCCGCCGGCGATTTCTACGACCTTCGCCGGCTGGGTTTCGACGAACACATGCTGGAGCGCATGGAACACTTCACCAGCCTGCCGCACGGCATCTTCCTGGTCACCGGCCCCACCGGCAGCGGCAAATCCACCACGCTCTATTCCGCGCTCAAACGCATCAACCTGCCGGACAAGAAGATCATCACCATCGAAGACCCGGTGGAATACCAGATGGACGGCATCAACCAGATTCACGTCAATCCGCAGATCGGGCTCACCTTCGCCAGCGGCCTGCGGCACATTGTCCGCCAGGATCCGGATGTCATCATGGTGGGCGAAATCCGCGACCGTGAAACCGCCGACGTCGCCATCCGCGCCGCGCTCACCGGCCATCTGGTCTTCTCCACGCTGCACACCAACGATGCCCCGAGCGCCATCACGCGCCTCACCGACATGGGCGTGGAAAACTACCTGATCACCAGTTCGCTGGTGGCCGTGCTGGCGCAGCGCCTGGTGCGCGTGATCTGCCCGCACTGCAAGCAGCCCAACGGCACGGTGCTCTCTCCCGAAGGCGAAAGCGTGCTTACCTGGCGCGGCGCCGGCTGTCCCGAATGCAATGGGCGCGGCTACACCTCGCGCGTCGGCATCTTCGAGATGATGGATGTCACCGACGAGATCCGCAAGCTGATTATGAAGAACGCGGATGCCGGCGTCCTCACCCGCACGGCGCGCAAGAACGGCATGCGCAATCTGCGCGAAGACGGCTGGCGCAAGATTGAGGACGGCGTGACCACGGTGGAAGAAGTCATGCGCGTGACGCAGGAATTCTAGATGCGGAAACGGCTCAAGTGCAACGTTGTGGGGCAGCCAATCCTGGCTGCCGCCGGCTTACCAGCCGGCGTCTGGACACGCTCGAAAGCGTGTCCGCAGGCAGGATTGCCTGCCCCACATCACGAGGCACTCTGATGGCGGCCGCCTTCTTTTTCCGCGCGGTGGCGAGCGATGGCAAAGTCCGCACGGGCAGCCTGACCGGCGACGATGAGAAGGCGATCGCGCGCGAACTGCGCAAACAGGGACTCACCCCGATCTACGTTGGTGTCGCTCCCGGGAAAGCCGCCCTGGAGTTCAAGTTGCCGTCCTTCGGCAAGGGACGCCGCGACGTCCTGTTCTTCACCCAGGAACTTTCCACTCTGCTCAACGCCACCGTCCCGCTGGACCGCGCCCTGAGCATCACCGCCGAACTCACCGAGCATGCCAGTTTCCGCTTCATCGTGCTCGACATCCTGCGCGTGTTGAAGGGCGGACGCTCGCTCGCCGACAGCCTGGGCACGCACCCGGAGTACTTCAGCGATCTGTACACGAACATGGTGCGCGCCGGCGAAGCGTCGGGCGCTCTCGCCGTGATCTTCGAGCGCCTGGCCGAGTTCGAGCGGTCGCGCGACGACCTGCGCAACTACATCATCTCGTCGATGATCTACCCGGCGCTGCTGGCCGGGGTGGGGCTCGCGTCCATCGTGCTCCTGCTGACCTTCGTGGTGCCGCGGTTCGCCAGCATCTTCAGCGATTCCACCATGAAGATCCCCTTGCCAACCAAGATGCTGCTGGAAGTGAGCAACGTGGTGACGGCCTGGTGGTGGGTCGGCGCCGGCGCTCTGGCCGCCGCCCTTGTCATCTGGCGGGTCTACACCCGCACCGTCGCCGGACGCCTCTGGTGGGACGGGGCGCGCCTCAAACTCCCGTTGCTGGGCGACGCGCTTCTCAAAGCCGAAACCGCCCGCTTCGCGCGCGCCATGGGAACCCTGGTGGGCAACTCCGTGCCGCTGGTGCAATCGCTGGGCATCGCCGCCGCCACGCTGAATAACAAGACGATCTCTGGCGCCTTGGCCGGCGTCGCCATGGGCGTCAAACGCGGCGAAGGCATCGCCGGCCCCATGCGCAAGGCCGGCGTCTTCCCGCCGCTGGCCGCCCACCTGCTGACCGTGGGCGAAGAGACCGGCCGGCTCGACCAGATGTTTGCCCGCATGGCCGAGATTTACGAAACCGATACCCGCGCCTCCATCCGGCGCTTCACCGCGATCTTCGAGCCCGTGGTGATCCTGGTGATGGGCGTCCTGATCGGCGCGCTGATTCTGAGTATGCTGCTCGCGATTACGAGCATTAACGATGTGGCGATATAACCATGGCCCAAACTACGAAACGCAATCGAAAACGCTGCCGGCAAGCCGGTGTCACCCTGATCGAAATGCTGGTGGTGGTAACCATCATCGGGCTGTTCGTGGCCCTCGTCGGACCGGCTCTGTTCAAGCGGGCGGATGAGGCGAAAGTCACCGTCACGCGCGCCCAAATCGATAATTTCATGACCGCGCTGGGCACCTACAAACTCGATACGGGCACCTTCCCCACCACCGAGCAGGGCCTGCAAGCGTTGCGCGTGAAGCCAGCGGATGTCAACCAGTGGAACGGCCCCTACATGCCCAAGGACATCCCCAAGGATGCCTGGGCCCGTGATTTCATCTACCGCTTCCCCGGCGAACATCAGGCCGACGAACCGGAGATCGTCAGCCTCGGCAGAGATGGCCAACCCGGCGGCGAAGGGACCGATGCCGACATCCTCAGTTGGAAGAATAAGTAGGGTGGCGCAGGCCTTCACCCTGCCAACCTCCAATGCCCTCTCTGCGGAAACCCATCCGCAACTCGTTGGGCCTTCGTCGCAGCGCCGTAGCGTAGCCTTTCAGGCTGCCATGCCCCCATTCGTGGGGGCATGCTTCCCGGGTGTCCCATCCCATTCCACCGCGGACCCGTCCGTGGCGTTGAACTCTGCGCTTTCCTCTGCGTCTCCGCGTCTCTGCGTTGAAGGGACGCCTTCCCTCTCCCGTCCCCGCCGCGGCGTCACCCTGGTGGAGATGGTCGTCGTGGTGGCCATCATCGCCCTGATTGTGGGCCTGAGCTTCCCCGCGGCCTCGGCCGGGCTGGACAACGTGCGCATGGTGTCCGCCGGCGATTCGGTGGCCACCTTCCTCAACGCCGCCGTGAATCGCGCCGAGCGCCACCAGCAGCCTGTCGAACTCGTCATCTCACCCCAGGAAGGGCGGCTCACTTTGTACTCTGGCGAGCCCGGCTTCACGCGCGAACTCAAGATGCCGGACGGCGTCTGGATCGAGGCCGTCCTGCCCGCGGAGGAGGGCGGCGACCCCGCGCAGCCGCGCCGCATCCTATTCCTTCCGGGGGCCACCGTTCCCGGCATCGCAATCCAGTTGGGGAACCGCCGCAACGCGCATCGCAGGGTACGCCTCGACCCGATGACCGGCTTTCCGCGTGTGGAAAGCGTCGAAATCCAGTGAGCGGCAAGCGCGGATTCACGCTGCTGGAGATGATCGTGGCCACCACCATCATGGGGATTGCGGTGGCCGGTCTGATGAGCGGCATTTCCAGCTCGACCCGCAATGCCGCCCGCCTGCGCGATTATGACCGCGTCGTCCAGTTGGCGCGCCTGCGCATGAACGGCCTGCTGTCGGATCCGCGCGTGCCGCTCAACGTGCCGCGGGAAGGTCTGTTCGACCCGGCAATCACCGGCGGCCTCGAATGCGGCTGGCGCGCGCAGGTCAGCGTGGCGGAGAAATCATCGCCCACGCCGGCGGCGGGCGACTATGTACTCGACCGCATCCAGTTGGAAATCTGGTGGATGTCCGGCGGTCAGCGGCGCAGCTTCCCATTAGAGAGCTACCGGCGGCGGACGCTGCGGCCGGAGGATTTCGTGGATGGGGTGCTGCGATGAGGCGCCGTTCCAACGCCGGCGTGACCCTGATGGAGCTGTTGATCGCGGTCCTGCTGTTGAGCCTGCTCTCGACCGGGCTGCTGTTCGCGCTGCGCATCGGGCTGAATGCCTATTCCAAGACCCAGACCAAGCTGATGGACAACCGGCGCGTGGCCGGCGCGCAGCGCGTTCTGGAGCAGGAACTGGAAGGTCTGGTCCCGGTAGTGGCCCAGTGCGGGCAGGGGATGGAGGGCGGCGGGACCAAGGCCCAATTCTTCCAGGGCGAGCCCGAGATCATGCGCCTGGTGTCCACGTTTTCGCTGCAAGGCGCGTGGCGCGGGCAGCCGCAAATTCTGGAGATCTTCGTCATCCCGGGCGCCGAAGGCGGCGGCGTACGCCTGGTGGTCAACGAGATCCCGTATCAGGGACCGCTGGCGGCCGGTCGCTTGTGCCTCGGCCCGCACAAGTTCTTTGCCGCGTCCGCCGGGCCGAATTCCTTCGTGCTCGCCGACAGGTTGGCCTTCTGCCGCTTTACCTACCTGGACCAGCCGCCGGACCAGAACCTGCCGCTCAGTTGGTTTCCGCGCTTTGGCGGTGCCACCTGGCCGCAGGCGGTGCGCATCGAGATGGCGCCGCTCGCCCCGGACGCCTCGCGTCTTCAGCCCATCAGCATACTCGCCCCTATCCACGTCTTTCGCCACCCGGAGATCCCCTATGGCGATTACTAAGCTGCTGGCGGCATCGCTCCCTGACGGTCGCGGCTCGGATCGGAACATCACCGCTCCAGTCAGAGCCGCGACCGTTAGGGAGCGCTCACTTGCAACCCGCGGCAGCGCGCTGCTCATGGTGCTGTGGATCTCCGCTGCCCTGGCCGCCATCGCCTTCTCGCTGGCCAACACGGTGCGCGGGGAAACCGACCGCACCTCTACCGAACTCGACGAGGTCCGCGGCTACTATCTGGCGACCGGGGCGGTGGACCGCGCCGCGGTTGAGTTGCTGTGGAGCGTCTCCTCCCAGGGAGAGCGCAAAATCAAGGACGGCTCGGCCTGGGTGGACTACACCTTTCCCACCGGTGTGGCGCACGTCGAACTCATCCCGGAAACGGCCAAACTGGACGTCAACAGCGTACCTCCGGACCGCTTGATGCGCCTGGTGACGGCGCTCGGCGTACCACCCGTCCAAGCCATGGAGATCACGCAGGGTATCCTGGCCAGAAGGGGCGGCGCCGGTGGCGCGCTTTCTGTGCCGGCGGGTCCGTCTTTTCCGGGACCTGGAGCGTCTTTGCAAGAGGTAGAGGAATTACTTTCGGTGAGAGGCATTACCCCCGAGATTTTTTACGGCACCTATGTCCCCGCCCAGGGCAACCCCGGGCCGGGCGCACCCCGCCTGATACGGCGCAGCGGGCTGGTGGAATGCCTGTCCGTGTTCGGCTCCAAAGGTCAAGTAGATGCCAACACCGCCGACCCCGCGGTCCTGGCGGCGCTCGGATTGACGCCGGATGGCGTCCAGGCTCTGCTGCGGCAGCGGCGGATTGCGCCGCTCACTCCCCAGAGCCTCGGCGAACTTGCGCCGATGCTCGGACCGGCCGGGCAGACGCTGCGCCTGGGGGGCTACTCCATCCTCACGATTCGCGCCACGGCGCGGGTGCGGCTGGCCAACGGGCAGCTTTCGGACATGCAGCGGACCGTGGCGGCCCAGGTCAAGTATATGCCCTCCAGTTACCCTACCCCCATCCACATCCTGCGCTGGTACGACACCACGTGGAGCAACTAGCCACATGCCGCTGGATTTTCCCACCTCCAAAGACTTTCGTAAGCTGCTCGCCTTCGGCTCCGGCGTGGGCCTGGAGATCGGCGCCACGGATCTCGAAGTCGCGGTAACGCGGGTGCGCCCCAACAAGATCCAGGTGTTGGGCCGTTTGACCATCGAAGACTACGCCACGCGGCCCGCGGCCGAGTGGGGCGCGGAGTACGGGCGGTTCCTCAAGGCGTCGGGCGCGGAACGCCTCAGCGCCACGGTCCTGCTGCCGCGGCGGGAAGTGATCGTGCGCCAGATTGCGCTGCCCGGTGTGGCCGCCAAGGATATCGAGGGCGCCATCCGCTTCCAACTGGATACGCTCCACCCCTACGGCGAGGACGAGGTCGTGTGGGGCTGGTCGCCGCTCGGCAGCGGCGGCGTGCTGGTGGGCATCGTGCTGCGCAGCACCATGGAGCGCTATGTCGCCCTTTTTGCCGAGGCCGGCATCGCGGCGCGCAGCTTCACGTTTTCGGCGGCGGTGGTACACGCTAGCATCCGGCTCAATGGCGCGGGACAAGCGGGCGAGGGATTCGTGGCGTTGAGCCGCTCCGCCGGGGGTGCCGTGGAAGTCTACGGCGAAAGCCCGTCGCGCCCGCTGTTCAGCGCGGAATTCGACCTGGCCCCACAGCGCGCCACCATGCTGGCGCTCTCCGAGTTGCGCCTGGCGGCGGATACCGCTCCCAAAACCTTGGAAGAGATGTTGCCCAGGCCGGCGGTCAATCCGGTGGAAAACGACCTTTCGCGCAATGCCCTGCCGTACGCAACGGCTCTGTCCGGGGCTTGTCCCCGGTTTGCTCCGGCGGCCAATCTACTGCCGCCGGAGTATCGCCGTTTCAACTCCCGCGCGGTGTTCGTCCCGACTATGGTGCTGGCCGCCCTCCTTCTCCTGGTGGCCGGTTCCATGGCGGCTTACGCCTCCTGGAGCGAGAAACAGTACCTGAAGCAAATCAACGCCGGGATCGCCAAGCTGGAACCGCTGCACAAACGCGCCGATTGGCTGGACAAGGAAACCGAGCGCACCCGCGCCCGGGCGCTACTGCTCGACCAGTTCCGCAAGCAGACACGCACGGATCTCGACGCGCTCAACGAGTTGACGCATCTGCTGGAACCGCCGGCCTGGAGCAACAGCATCGACCTGGCGCGCGACTCGGTGCGCATCTTGGGCGAAGCGCCGCAGACGGCCCCGCTGTTGAAGATTCTGGATGCGTCTCCGTTCTTTGAGAAGACGGATATCCAGAGTTCCGCTGCCCGTGCCAGCGGGGAGTCGTTCCAGATTCGCACCAACCGAAGGAGAGGCAAATGAGGGTCGGAACGCTCGACCGCAAGACCGCCATCCTCTGGATCTTCTGCGTGGCCGCGATCCTGATCCTGTATTTCTTCGTGCTGGCCGACCGGTCGCCGGCCGTGGTGGCGGCGTCCGAATCGGTGCCGATGGCGGAGAAGCGCCTGGAGCGGCTGCGCCAGATTGCGGCTACCGTCCCCGGCAAGGAAGCGCTCATGAAGCAGGCCACGGGCGAACTGGAAACGCGCGAGAAGGGGATGCTCAAGGCGGAGACCGGCGCGCAGGCGCAGGCCCAGTTGCAGGAACTGCTGCACAAGGTGGGCGCCGCCAATGGAATCGACATCCGCGGCCTGGAGGACATGCGCATCAAGCCCTTTGGCAGCGATTACGGCGAGGCTTCGGTGACGGTGCGCTTCACCTGTCTGATCGAGCAACTGGTGAACCTGCTGGCGGCGTTGGCCAACGAACCGGAACTGCTCTCCACCAACCAGATCCAGATCACCGGCGGCCCCGACAAGAATAAGACCATCCAGGTGCGGCTGACTCTCTCGGGCGTGGTGTCCAAGAAGTTGGCCCAGGAGAAGAAAACCGGGGGCGCGTTGTGAATCGCAAATTGGTGTTGTTGAACGCCGTGCTGCTACTGGTGGTGATTTATGGCGGCGTCCAGTTGCGCAACGAGTACAAGGCAGCCAAAGCGCGTGAAGCGGCGTTGCGCGCGGTGCGTATTTCGCCGGCGCCGGCGCCGATATTCACCCCGCTGGCCAACGACCCTCCGGTTCTACCGTCGGGGTACAAGGATGTGGCGATCAAGGACCTGTTTCATCCTTCGCGCAACCCCGACGTGCCGGTGGAATTGCCGCCACCGCCGCCACCGCCGCCGCCCATGCCGGCCCTGCCGGGTTATCACGGGCAGATGAATCTCGGGGATGGACCGATGGCGCTGCTGGTGGAAAAGCCGGGAATGCCGGAGAAAGCGATTAAACCGGGGGAGACCATCGGCCAATTCAAGCTGGTGGACGTCAATACTAGTGAGATCACTTTTGCCTGGACGTTCAACGGCCAGTTGGCACGGCGCTCGCTGCGCGAGATGGCGGACAACACGGTGGCGGCCGCAGTGCCGGATGCGCGGTCTTCACCGGCCGCCAGCGCGCCACCACCGCCGCCGGCAATTAAGTCGGCCATCGGGCCGGGCGAACTGACGGGACAGGGAACCAGGACTTGCGATCCAAACGACAGCACGCCGGTCGGCGCCGTGGTCGGTGGTTTCAGGAAAACCGAGGGGCGCACACCGTTCGGCTCATTCTGTGTGTGGGATCCAGTGAAGTAGGACGTAAAGAAGAGATCATATGAAACTGTTTTTCGTAGTTTTCGTTGCCGCCCTGGCGCTTTCGGCTCAGGACCCTCAGTCTCCCAAAAAACAGACGCCGCCGACGCCGAAGGCGGCAACCAAGGCAGCGCCTAAAGTGACGGACGCCTCCAAGCCAACAGCCATTCCGGCGGAAGCGGTGCAGGACGCCGACGGCGATTACCGCTACACCGACCCCCAGGGCAAGAAGTGGATCTACCGTAAGACGCCTTTCGGGGTCGCGCGCCTGGAAGACACCCCGGAACGTACTGCCGCGAAGGCGGCGGCCGCCGACGGCGCCGGTATCAAGGCCACGGAAGCTGGCGACACAGTGCGGTTCGAGCGGCTGGGACCGTTCGGCGTCTGGAAATGGGAGAAGAAGAAATCGGAACTGGATGAGACCGAGAAGGCCGCCCTGAAAAACTCCCAAGCCAACAACAAGACAGTCTCCAAACAGGACTAATCATGCGCTTCTCGATCCATTTTCGGTTGATCCTGGCGGCACTCGCCTCTAGCGCCGTGCTTTCGGCGCAGGTTGCTCCTTCCCGGGTGATCGGGCCGCCAGATCCGGCCGAGCAGCAACCGCCAAAGCCGCCGCCGCCGCCGCAGCCGCAATCGGGACAACCAGCGGCCACCCAGCCGCAGAACGCACCCGCCACGAATGCGCCGCGGCTCACCGATAGCGGGGCGTTCATCATGCCCAACGCCTCGCTGACCGAGATGATCGATCTGCTGGCCAAAAGGCTGAAGATCAACTACATCCTCGACCCGAAGGTGCAGGGTACGGTGTCCATCTTCACTTACGGGGAAGTCAAGCCGGTGGACTATATGCCGCTGCTGGAGACGATCCTGCGGGTGAATGGCAGCGCCATGGTGAAGGTGGGCGATACGTACCGCATCGTACCGGTGAACCGCATCAACCAGTTGCCGCTCTCGCCAATGGTCAACATAGATCCGAAGACACTGCCGGACGATGAGCGGATGGTGATGAACTTGATCTTCCTGAAGTACGCCACGGCGGTGGAGATCCAAAACCTGGTGAAGCCGTTTCTGGGGGAAGGCGCGTTTGTCAGCACGTACGATCCGGCCAACCTGCTGTTGATCGAAGACAACGCGCGCAGCATGAAGCGCACCATGGACCTGATCGCCCTATTCGACAGCGATCAGTTCGCCGGACAGCGGGTGCGATTGTTCGAAGTGGAGCACAGCCGTCCGAGCGATTTGCAGCACGAGTTGGATTCGGTCTTCAAAGCATACGCGCTTTCGGACAAGGCGGCGGGTTCGGTGAAATTCATTCCGGTGGACCGCATCAATACGATTATCGCGGTGGCGCCGAATCCGGGGATTTTCACCCAGGTGGAGAGCTGGATCGGCAAGCTCGATATCGAAGTGAAGGCTTCGTCAGGTTCGGTTAACAGCTACGTCTACCGGCTGAAGTACGCGCGGGCGGACACGGTGGCGATGGCGATCATGGCGCTGTATAGCGGCAACCCGTTCGCGATGATGGCGCTGAGCCAGATGGCGAATCAGCAGGGCATGATGGGCGGCGGCGGCATGGGCGGCCAGTTTGGTGGCGGGTATGGCGGCCAGTTTGGTGGCGGGTATGGTGGCGGGTATGGCGGCCAGATGGGCGGCGGGTATGGCGGCGGGTATGGTGGCGGGTATGGCGGCGGGTATGGCGGCCAACTGGGCGGCGGCATGGGCGCGTACCAGATGATGGGCGGAGGAGCTTATGGCAACCAAGGCTTGGGGGGGTATCCTCAGCTTCAGGTGAATTCGCCGCTGGCGGCCGGCGTCAACATCCCGCCAGGTACGGCTGGTCCGGCCGACCTCACCGGCAGTTACCTGGGCGCCGGGGCGGCCGGGGGACAGAGCAATCAGCGCGTGCCGCACGTGATTCCCAACCCGTTCGACAACACGATTCTGATTCAGGGGACACCGCAGGAGTACGGGCAGATTCTGGGACTGCTGCGCCAACTGGACATCCCACCGCGGCAGGTGCTGATCGACGCCAAGATTTATGAAGTGGATCTGAAAGGGGCGTTCGCGGCGGGCGTGACCGCCTACCTGGAGCAGAAAAACTCGGGCACCGGGGGCGCGGCCGCGCGCATCCTTAACGCGGCTTCGGGCGCGGGCGGAATCGCGCTCACCACGGGCGCGCTGGTGCTGCGCAGTCACGAACTGCTGGCCGCGATGACGGCCTCGGAGACCAAGGACTATACGCGGGTGATCTCGGCGCCGAGCATCATCGCGACGGATAGTATTCCGGCCACGATGAATGTGGGCGATGACGTGCCGGTGCTGACCTCGCAGGCCGTCGGCGGGGTTACGCAGGGCGGAAATTCGCTGTTCACCAACACGGTGTCCAGCCGCAGTTCGGGTGTCACGCTGAACATCATGGCGCGGGTGAACTCGAGCGGCATCGTGACCATGATGATCAACCAGAATGTGAGTTCGCCGCAGGCGGCGGGGGCATCGAGCGCCATTCAATCGCCTTCGTTCCAGAACCGGTCTTTCCAGACGCAGATCACGGTACAGGACGGCGACACGGTGGCCATCGGCGGCATCATCCAGGAGAGCAACCTGCAGAGTTCGGCGGGCGTGCCGTTCCTGCACAAGCTGCCGGTAATCGGCTCGCTGTTTGGCGCGCAGAGCATTACCAAGTCGCGCACGGAGCTGGTGGTTTTCCTGACGCCGCGCGTGATCTACGACACCAACCAGATGGTGGAAGCGACAGACGAAATCCGCAGCAATATGAAGAGGATTCCGAAGCTGATCAAAGAGCAGTAGGACACCCGGGGACTGACAAGACTGCCATGGATTTCCGGCGCCCTTTGCCGGAAATTCGCTGGCAGTCCTGTCTGTCCCCGGTCCCCTCACTCTCAGCCCTCGGCCAGGGCGCGCAGTTCGTCTTCGGTAAGGGTGCAGATGCCGAGTTCCCGGGCTTTGGCAAGTTTGCTACCGGCATCCTCGCCGACCACGACGTAGCTGGTCTTTTTGCTCACGGCGCCAGAGACTTTGCCGCCGGCCTGCTCGATCAACTGCTTGGCCTGATCGCGGCTCAAGGTGGGCAGGGTTCCGGTGACGACCAGGGTCTTGCCCTGGAGGGGGCCCGCCTTGGGACGGGAGGAGGCGTAGGTGAACTGGAGGCCGGCCTTGAGCAGGCGGCCGACCAGATCGCGGTTGCCGGGCTCGCTGAAATACTGCACCACGGCCTCGGCGACCTTGGGTCCGACTTCCTCGGCCAGTTGGAGCTCTTCGAGCGAGGCGTGCTCAATCGCGACCATGCTGCCGAAGGCCTCGGCGAGAAAGACGGCGGTGCGCTCGCCGACGAAGCGGATACCGAGAGAGGTGATGACTCGCGGGAGAGGGCTCTGGCGGGAGCGGTCGATATTGCGGATCACGTTGCCGGCGCTCTTGACGCCCATACGCTCCAGGTTCACCAGGTCTGCGAGTGTCAGGTCGTAGAGATCGGCCACATTGCGAACGGTGCCGCGATCCACCAGTTGATCGACGAGAGCCTCTCCCATACCATCGATATTCATGACGCCGCGCGAAGCGAAATGGAGCAGAGACTCCTTGAGGCGGGCGGGGCAATTGGCATTGATGCAGCGGCTGGCGGCCTCGCCCGCTTCGCGCACCACCTTGCTGCCGCAGACGGGGCAATGGGAGGGCAGGCGGAAAGCTTTGCGGTAACAACCCTGGGAGGAGATGCGGACGACTTTGGGGATGACGTCGCCGGAGCGTTCGACGACGACCTCGTCACCGATCTGGAGACCGAGGCGCTCGATCTCATCCTCGTTGTGAAGCGTGGCCCGGGAGACGGTGACGCCGCCGACTTCCACGGGTTTGAGGCAGGCGACGGGGGTGAGGGCGCCGGTGCGGCCCACCTGGACCTCAATGGCTTCCACCGTGGTGGTGGCCTGTCGCGCGGGGTACTTGTAGGCGATGGCCCAGCGGGGGGCTTTGGCGGTGAAGCCGAGTTGGCGCTGCTGCTCCACGGAATCGACCTTGACGACGACGCCATCGATGTCGTAGGGCAGTTCTTCGCGCTTGCCTTCCCAGGCATTACAGAGCTCGAAGACTTCGTCGATGGTGCGGCAGATCTTGCTGTGGGGGTTGACCTGGAAGCCCAGATGGCGCAGTTCCTCGAGCGAGCGCCAATGGCTGTCGAAAGCGGGGCGGCCTTCGGTGAGCAGGAAGTAGGTGTAGTATTCGAGGCGGCGTTCGGCGGTAAGCCGCGGCTCTAGCAACCGGAGCGAGCCGGCGGCGGCGTTGCGCGGATTGGCAAAGCGGGAGAGGCCCTTGGCATCGCGCTCGGCGTTGAGGCGTTCGAAGGCGCGGCGGCTCATGACGGTTTCGCCGCGGACTTCGAAGGCGGTGAGCCCGCTCTTCACGCGCAGGGGAAGGGAGCGGATGGTGCGGGCATTTTCGGTGACGTCTTCGCCGACCGTGCCATCTCCGCGGGTGATGGCTTGGGTGAATTTGCCGTCGCGATAGTGGGCGGCCATGGAGAGTCCGTCCAGCTTGAGTTCGGTGACGTAGCGGTATTCGGCGCCGCCGAGGAGGTCGCGGACGCGCCGGTCGAAATCGCGGAGTTCGGCTTCGTTGAGGGCGTTATCGAGGCTGAGCAAGGGAGAGCTGTGCGGGACCTTGATGAATCCCTCACGCGGTTTTCCACCGACGCGCTGGGTGGGAGAATCCGGCGTGAGCAGTTCGGGGTGCTGGGTTTCCAGGGCCTGGAGCCGGCGCATGAGCGCGTCATATTCGGCGTCGGCGATCTCGGGAGCGTCGAGGACGTAATACTGGTGTTCGTGGTGGCGGAGCTCTTCAGAGAGCTGCTCGATCTGGACCGCGGGATCTTTCATTGGCCTCTCATCTATAATTTAACGAGGAACCGGGAGCACATACCATTACAACCTACAGGAACACCGTACTCATCTACAACCCCCAAGCGGGTAAGGTCACACGGAGCGGCGGCGCACTGATCCAGCGTGCGGTGGAAATTCTCAAACGGGAAGGGCACAGCGTGACGGTAGCCCCGACTACGGGGCCGAACCTCGCGGGCGCGATGGCGCGCGCGCATATCGCCGGCGGGGCGGACCTGATCGTGGTGCTGGGCGGCGACGGGACGATCAACGAAACCGCGGAAGGCATGATCGGCACGGAGGTGCCGCTGGGGATTTTGCCGGCGGGTACGGCGAACGTGCTGGCGACGGAGATGAAGCTGGGCGGCAACCTGGAGAAGGTGGCGCGCCGCTTGGGCGAACTGCGGCCCATGCGGATTTCAGTGGGACAC
>JADGNT010000296.1 GCA_017883345.1 Candidatus Solibacter sp.
GCCGCCCATTTCGTTGAGGCGCGTGGAAAGGCCCAGCACCGGGGTGGCGATTTTTTCGGTCTGGTCGCGCAGGTTCTTCTCGATGTTGCTCGAGATGACAGCCACGCCGGTATTGGCGCGGTTGGCGGCCTCAATGGACTGGCGCGCGAGCTCCGTAACGGCAGCGAACTTCTCGTCCTGAGACCGCTGCAGATCTTTGATCTGCTGCTGCAACAGGGCTACATCCCGCTGTAATTCCTGGATTTCCTTGCTGGCGCCGGGCGCGAGCGCGGGGACCGCAAGTAAGAGACACACCAAAAGGCTTCGGGACTTCATGCAACTCTCCTGACCACCAACGGGGCAGCGGTGGGGCTGCCCCGTTTTGCGGCGATGGACTCTATCTTTATCCTACTGCCCGGCGGCGAAGTGGACGCGCCGGTTTTTCTGCCAGCAGGATTCGTTCTGCTCGGTACACTGCGGACGTTCCTTGCCGTAGCTGATGGTCTTCAGCCGGTCGGCGGAAACGCCGAGTCCCTGGAGGAACTCCTTGGCGGCGCTGGCGCGGCGGTCGCCCAGTCCGAGGTTGTACTCGGCGGAGCCGCGTTCGTCGCAATGGCCCTCGACGACGATGGACGCATTGGGGAAATCGGCCAGGATGCTCTTCAGCGCCGCGGCATCCTTGGAAAGAACGTCGCGAGCGTCACTGCGAATGTCGGTCTTATCGTAGTCGAAGTAAGCGTCCTGGACGTTCGACGCGATAGCCTGGTCAATGGTCACCGTAGGCTTAGTCTCCTCAATCGGCGGGGGCGGCGGGGGAGCGGACACGTTGACCGTGGCCGAGCCCGTGATGGACCCACCCGGACCGGTGGCGGTCAGGGTATAGGTGGTGGAATCGCTCGGGTTGACGCGATTGCTGCCGGTGCTCTGCACGGTCCCGATGCCCTGGTTAATGGATACGCTGGTGACGCTGCCGGTGACTTCCCAACGCAAGGTGGAAGTTTGGCCGCGCTGAATCGAGGTGGGCTCCGCCGTGAACTGCGCCACGGTGGGAGCGGCCGGCTTGGGAGCTTCTGGCACGACCACCGGCGGCGGAGGAGGAGGAGGGGCCGGAGCCGGCACCTTCTTCTTACATCCTGCCGCGAACATCGCCAGCGCGAGCGCCAGACAGATGAGAGAGAACTTCCGTTTGCTGAACATGAACATCGCCTCCTAAACTCGCTACCTTCCCCACACGGGTCTTTCATTCTGCCCCAGTGAGGTCAACGGTTGCAACTGGGTTCCATCGGCCAGCATGGTGTAAATCTGGCTGGATCTGCCGCGCGTTTTGGCGAAGGCGATGTGGACGCCATCGGGCGCCCAGCTCGGATTCTCGTTCTTGCCATCGCCATGCGTCAACTGCACGTACTCCTTGGTTGCAACATTCATGGTGAATATGTTGAAGGCGCCGGTGGCGTATCCCTGGGTCCAGGCAAAAGCGATGCGCTGGCCGTCGGGATGCCACGACGCATTGGACGCCTCGCCGATGCCCGGTGTCAATCTCTCTAAGTCGGCTCCATCCATACTCATCCGGTAAACCTGTTGCGGACCGGAGCGACCCGAAGAAAACACGATATCGGTCCCCGTCTTCGGATTTACTTTTGGCTCGACTTCGATGGTGCTGGACGAAGAGATCGGCCGAAACCCCGTTCCGTCTAAATTCGCGGCGAAAATCCGGCAACACCTTCCCGTACCCGCGGAAGATGCATAGACAATCTGCTTCCCGTCGGGCGTAAACGAGCCGGCCTGATTCACAGACGCGGCCTGATTGTAATAGCGCAAATCCCTGACCGGATCCACCGAAAAGACAAATATAGCAGGTTGCCCCTTCACCCAGCTAGTGAACGCTACTTTCGATCCGTCCGGGGAGGGCGTCGGGTAGGTGGAGATGCTGTTGAACCGGGTGATCTGGCGCTGATTTTTGCCGTCGGGGTCCATCATCCAGATTTCCTTGTGGCCGGTACGGTCGCTGGTGAAATAAATATGCGTGCCGAAGAGGGATTGGCCGCCGAACAAAGTAATGATGTCGGCGGCGAATTCGTGCGCGATCTTGCGGGCGCCGGCCTCGTCCACCGTCGCCAGATAGCGCTTGCCGATGAGTTGCGCGTTGGCGGGGGTATCCTTGCTCAGATCGTAGAGCCAGCCCTGGAGCACCAGCACCCCGTTCTGTGGGGCGGTGTAGCCGAATGCCAGGAAGTTGGCCTGCGCTGGCGGGCTGGACCAATCCTGCATCCAGCGGCCCCCGCCGGTGGGTGGGACGACGGGCTGCGGCTGCTGCTTTTTGCGTCCGCCGGTGGGCGGCGCGGCGGGTGGTGGCGTGGGCTGCTGGAAATCGGCGGGCTGCTGAGGGACGAAGGTGGGGAGCGACGTCTTGGCGACGATCTTGAAACGGCCGCAGGCTTTGACGTCGGCGGAAAGAGTTTCATTGAAGGCAGCCATGAACTTCTGGGCGTCACCGGCTCCATGGAAATCGGGTATCGCGATGGCCGGGATGCCGCCTTTGGTGACGATGATCCTGGCGTCCTGCGCCATGAGGACGAACAGCGCTCCCGCCGACGCGACGGCGAACCAGATGGGCTTTTTCATGCTTGGGCTCCTACCGTTTTAACTCGAAGACAAACTCAATCTCCGCCTCATTCTTGGGGAACTGGGGCGGCAACTGGGGAAACGGCGCGGCATCCATAATGGCGCGCTGCGCGGAGATATCCAGCGCGTTGATGCCGCTCGTCTGGGTGATGCGGATGCCAGTCGCGCTGCCGTTCCGGTGGAGCGTGAACCTCACGCTCACCTGCGGCGCCGTGCGCAGACGCGGATCGATCGTAGTGGTTTGCCAGTACTGCGCGACCCGGTTGCGCAGCAGATCGGCATAAGCGCCGAATTGATTGCCGAATGGGGAATTGGTCCCGACGCCCACGCCGCCGCCACCCGCCAACGCATAGTCCGGCGTAGCCACCCGCGTGCCGGCGGTGCTATAGAGCTGGTTGGGCAGATCCTTCTGTGAGGCGCGCCACTTGTCCGGCGGCGCAGCGGCTGGCGATGGCCGCGACACCTTGGCATTGCGGCTGGGGATGGGGATGGCTTTGGGATCGGGCGCCGTTACTTTGGGCGCGGGCTTGGCTTTGGAGACCGGAACGGGTACGGCGGATTCCGTATCGGTGGCTACCGGATTCTTGGGGCCGGCATGCGAGGGCAGCGCGATACTCGCCACGGGGTTCACGGTAACCGCGCCAAAACGGCCGCCGTTGGGGTCGCCCATGGAGATGGTGTTGCGGCTCTGTACCCATCCCGCGCCGGCGACTGCGGCGACCAGCAATCCGTGAAACGCCAGGGAACCGAAGAAGGAAGAAGCGAGGCGTTCGGGTTGATCCAGGATATCGACGTGCGGCGACATTACTTACGGCCCTTGAAGGACGAATCCTCGGGTTGGGTCACCATGTTGACCTGGAAGCCGGCGGCGCCGAGTTCGGCGGTGACCTGCGCGATCGGGTCCCAGATGGTTTCCTTGTCGGCGCGCACGTAGACGCCCTTCGCTTTGCCGTACTTCTGCTTAATTACGGTGGCGAGATTATTGATATTGACGTCGTCGGTATTGAGCTTGATGACGCCATCCTTGGTGATGGTGACGACCGGCATCTCCTGGGCGCTTTCCTTGACGGTGCGCACCTTGGGGACGTCCACCTCGATGCCGAACTCCATGACGTGGGCGGTCAGCATAAAGATGATGAGCAGGACGAGGACCACGTCGACGAACGGGGTGACGTTGATCTCCGAGATGGCGGTGCGGCCGCGCCGGCCCGACCGGTATCCGCCGCCATTGGTGGAGAAGGCCATCGGCTACTCTCCGCCAAAGCTGCGCTCGGCCAGGTTGAGGAATTCGAGCGAAAAATCGTCCATGCGGGCGCCCAGTTCGCGAATCAGGTGGCCGAAGTAGTTATAGAAGATGGCGGCGGGGATGGCGGCGAACAAGCCGACCGCGGTGGCAATCAGGGCTTCGGAAATGCCGGGAGCGACGGCCTTGAGGCTGGTGGAGCCCATCTGGCCGAGGTCCTGGAAGGCGCGGATGATGCCCATCACGGTGCCCATTAACCCGATAAATGGAGTGACGGAAGCGGTGGTGGCCAGCCAGTTCATGTTGCGTTCCAGCTTGGCGAGCTCCTCGCTGATGCCCAGTTGCAGGGTGCGTTCCAGCGCGGTGCGGTTGGTGACGCTGCCGCGGGCTTTGACCTGGCGCTCCAGTTCTTCGTAGCCGAAATCGAAGACGGCCACCAGGGGCGAGGGGCGGAACTGCTCACTGACCACCATCACGGCTTCCATGCCGCTGGACTTGCGGAAGGCGCGCAGGAAGCGTGAATTCGCCTTGCCGGCGCCGCGCAGGGAGCCCAGTTTGGAGAAGATGATGGTCCAGGAATAGACGGAGAAACAGATCAGTATGGCGAGCACAGCCATACCGGCGGGGCCGTTATGCTGGACCATTTCCCAGAGATCTGTCTGCAGGAGGAAGGCAACGGGAGTCTCGAAGAGCAAATCGTCTCCTAATTTCAAATCTAGCATAGAGACGCGTGCGCGTTTCAAAAAGTCGGTGGGGTTCGATACCACTGTAGCGTAGCCTTTCAGGCGGGGTGCCCTTTGGGCCGACCCCATTCGTGGGGGCATTCTTCCTTCGCGGGGTCGTCATGCCTCCGCCCCACTCGTTATAATCGGCATGGAATGCTGCTCGAACTCGTAGTGGAAAACCGGACCACTGTAGCGTAGCCTTTCAGGCTGCCATGACCCCATTCGTGGGGGCATTCTTCTTTCGCGCGCCCCACTCGTTATAATCGGCATGGAATGCTGCTCGAACTGGTGGTGGAAAACTACGCGGTGGTGGAGCGGTTGCGCGTCCATTTTCATGCGGGGCTGAATCTGCTGACCGGCGAGACCGGGAGCGGGAAATCGATCGTGGTGGATGCGCTGGGACTGCTGCTGGGCGGGCGGGCGTCGGCGGAAATGATTCGTACCGGGGAGGCGCGGGCGCGGGTTGCGGGGATCTTTGAGGTGCGCGATCAGGCGGCCGTGCGGAAGCTGCTGGAACCTGCCGGCTTGGAAGTGGAGGACGGGGAACTGCTGATCGAGCGCGAGATTCTGGCGAGCGGGAAATCGCGGGCGTTTGTGGGCAGCCGTCCGGTGGCCGTGGCGCTCTTAAAGGATCTGGCGCCCTTCCTGGGGGATATTCACGGACAACACGATCAGCAGCTTTTGTTCTCGAGCGAGGCGCAGCGCGACATGCTGGACGCGTTTGCGGGAAATCGCGACCTGCTGGACTCTCTGGCGCGGCTCTATCGGGAGTGGCGGGCGGCGGCGGCGGAGTTGGAGGAACTGGAGCGCAACGAGCAGGAGAAGCTGCGGCTGCTGGATTTGTGGAGTTTCCAACGCCAGGAAATCGAGAGCGCTCAGCTAGAGCCGGACGAGGACGCGCGACTGGAGAACGAGCGCAGGGTGCTGCAGAACGTCCAGAAACTACAGGAAAGCGCGGGCACGGCGTACGATGCGGTGTACGAGAGTCCGCAATCGGCCGTGGCGTTGGCGCACATTGCGTCCAAGCGGGTGGAGGAGTTGTGCCGCATCGATGCCACCCTGGATGGATTGCGCGAGCACCTGAAATCGGCCGAATTGAGCTTGCAGGAAGCTGCGTACGCGCTGCGCGATTATTTGTCGGGGCTGGAGGCGAATCCGGCGCGGTTGGAAGAGGTCGAGACCCGGCTGGAAGCGATCGCACGGCTCAAGCGGAAGTACGGGCACTCGATTGCGGAGATCCTGGCGTTCCTGGAGGAAGTGCGCGGGCAGATTGCGGGCGTGGAGTCCGCCGGCGAGCGCATGGAGGCGTTGCGCCAGGAGCGCAAGCGCCTGGCGGCGGAGTTCGAGAAGCTGGCGGGCGCATTGACGGAAGCGCGCACTCTGGCGGCGCGGCGGCTGGAGAAACGGGTCGAGGCGGAGCTGGCGCAACTGGCCATGGAGCGGACCGTGTTCCGCGTGGCGATGGCGGAGGCGGCGTGGTCCCCGGCGGGGGCGGACCGGGTGGAGTTCCTGGTGTCGCCGAATCTGGGCGAGGAGCCGCGGGCGCTGGAGAAGGTGGCCTCGGGCGGCGAGATTTCACGCATCGCGCTGGCGCTGAAGACGTGCCTGCCAGGACCGAAGACCAGCGTCGTGCGCACCCTGGTATTCGACGAAGTCGACGCGGGCGTGGGCGGCAGCGCGGCGGAAGGAGTCGGACGGCGCCTGAAGAAGCTGGCGGCGGCCAACCAGGTGCTGTGCGTGACCCATCTGCCGCAGATCGCCTCGTTCGCGGACCATCATTACCGGGTGGAAAAGCAGGAATCGGGCGGCCGGACGGTGGCCGTCGTCGAGGAACTGGACGCGTCGGCGCGGACCCGCGAAGTGGGGCGCATGTTGAGCGGGCAGAAGCTCACGCCCGAAGCGCTCAAGAATGCGGAGCAGCTCATCAAGCTGAGCGTGGGGTAAG
>JADGNT010000297.1 GCA_017883345.1 Candidatus Solibacter sp.
GGTTATCCTGCTCTCTGATGCGACCCTTACTGCTCGTCCTGGCGGCCCTGCCGCTGTTTGGCCAAGCCAACCTCGATTTCCTCAATCACAACCGTCCGGTGCTGGACGCGCACAACTGCTATCCGTACAAAGGCGGCTTCCAGGACCGCATCGATCGCGCGCTCCAGACCGGCTTCCCCGTGGGCATCGAGCAGGATCTCGGTTGGGCCATCGACCCCGCCACCAGCAAGGGCCGGCCGGTGGTCACGCACACCGCCAAAACCACCGGCAGCGAACCCGCCCTGCGCGATTACTTCTTCGAACGCGTGCGCCCCATCATCGAGAAGGCGCTGGCCGATAACGACCGCGCGCGCTGGCCGCTCATCGTGCTCCACTTCGATTTCAAGAGCGTTCAGCCCGAACTACTCCACGCCGTCTGGGATCTGCTCGGCGAATACCAGAGCTGGATCACCACTGCCGCGCAGACCGCCGATCCGCGCCAACTGGCGGCGTTCGAGCCCAAACCGCTGCTGGTGCTGACCGAGGACGCCGACGCCCAGGAAGCGGTCTTTTTCAAGCAGGTGCCGGTGGGAGGCAAACTGCGCCTCTTCGGGTCGGCGCACACCAAAGCCATCCCCGCCGACCCGAAGGAGGAGCACGATCGCCTGCTCGCCACACTGCCGCCGGAGCAGTTGCTGCCCGCGCCGCCCACCAACTATCGCCGTTGGTGGAACAACTCGTGGTACGCCGTCGAGGAAGGCGGCCAGCACAAGGCCGGCGATTGGACCCCGCGGGACGACCGCCGCCTGCGCGCCCTGGTGGATCACGCGCACAAACTCGGATACTGGATCCGCTTTTATACGCTGGACGGTTTCGGCAACGGTGAAGACAAAGGCTGGGGCAACACCTACAACTTCGGAACCCACGAAGCCGTGACCGCGCGCTGGAAGGCCGCCATCGCCGCCGGCGTCAACTTGATTGCCAGCGATCAGTACGAGGACCTGGCGAAGGTGATGCGTTAGAGTGGCATCGGTGGGACAGACCATCGTTTTTTGTGGTCTGTCATGCTTCGCTAAAGCACGGCTGGTTGACAGACGACACAAACCGATCGTCTGTCCCACCGCTAATCGACGCTATGATGAGGGCATGCGCCGCGCCGCCATCCTCTGGGTTCTGTTCCCCTTCGCGGCCCTCGCCTGCAAATGCCAGTTGACCGTGTCGGTCTGCAATGAGGTCGCCTCCACCGACATCATCTTCGCCGGCGCCGTGGAAGCCATCGAGCCCAGTTTCCTGGACTCCTGGAATGCCGGACAACGCGCCGCCCTCGACCTGCTCAATCAGGAGTCCGCCCGCGCTCAGACCGACCGCTCCCCCGCCGCCTTCGCCAAACTCCGCGACGCCTACCTCAAAGTCTTCCCCGACCTTCCCGACGATCACAAAAAGCGCCTCGCCGCCGCCACCTCGCCCGATCAACTCGCCGAACTCTTCTACTGGATTCTCGACCACGGCAAGCGCGTCCGCCTGCGCGTCAAAACCGTCTTCCGCGGCGAGCCCGGTGACGACGACGATGACGACGCCCCGGCCAAAACCGTCGAGGTCTGGACCGCGTTCGGCGATTGCGGCATCAATTTCCAGGCCGGCGAAACCTACCTCGTCTATGCCGACGACGACGAGGAGTCCAACATCATGACCACCGGCGCCTGCACGCGCACCCGCCGGCTCACCGACGCCGGCGACGATCTCGCCTACCTCTACTTCTATAAGAACTACGCCGATAGCGCCGGCCGCCTGGAAGGCTTCGTCACCGGCGATCTGCTTTTTCTCCGCGATCTGGACCTGGCCCACTATACCGGCCGCATTGGCGCGCCCGTCGCCGCGGTGGTGGAACTGAAATCGGGCGATCGCGGGCGCTACACCGAGTCGGACGCCCATGGCCGCTTCGTGTTCGACGGACTGCCCGCCGGCGATTTCACCGTGAGCGCCTACGCGCCGGGATATCCCGTGGAGACCCGTCTGCTCGCCGGACCCAAGCCGGTCCGCATGGAAACGCGCGCCTGCGCCACCCAGGTATTGGTGGCTCCCCCAACCGGCGGACATTTGTGAATCGAACGCCATCGGGAGCCGCCGGCCCGCCGTGTCGCAGACTCCATGTTAGAATGCCCCAGGATCGCAGCAACCTGCCCATATGCTCGACGAGCAGCACGGAAACAGCACGCCCATTCGCCCGAAAACCTGGCGGCGCCATTGGCTCTGGCTCAGCGGCGTCTGGGCTTTGCCGCTTGGCTGGATACTGCGATGGATGCTTCCTCCCTCGGCTCTGGCCACCGGTCTGGTTTTGGTGGTCGCGTGTTCGCTGGCGCCCCTTCCGGCACTCCTCATTTCCCGTCGCCAGTATAATCACGCGCTCGCCGAGGCGAGGAAAGCCCGGGAAGACGCGGAACAACTGAAGCTGCAGTTGCAGAGCGTCCGCTATCGAACGGCAAGATTGCGGGAAGAACTGTCGGCCGCGGACCAGCAGGCCCGGTTGTCGCATCAGCTCACGCTGCTGGGCCAATTCACGGCCGGCTTCATGCACGAATTTAACAATCCGCTGGCCATCGTGACCAGCCGCATCGAAGTGCTGCTGGAGGAACGGATGGCGGACGCGGCGCTCTGCGGCGACCTCCAGCAGATGCTGACGGAGATGCGCTACATGGGAAACATCGCGCGTACGCTGCTGCAGGCATTGCGGCGCGAGCGTGGCAGCGAGGTCTTCGAACCATCGGCTCCGTCCGAGGCGTTGGAAGAAGCGCTGGCGGCACTTCTGCCTTCCGCGAATGAGCAGGGGGTTCGAATGGTGCCGGAAATCGCCGATGTCCCGCGGGTCAACCTGCCCGGGCATGTGGTGAGCGAAGTGGTCCGCGGTCTGCTGAGCAACGCCCTGGACGCGCTCCAGGGGCGTGAGGGCGCCACCATCTGGATCCGGCTGGAACCGTACCACACCGCGGGCGCCAAGGTGGTCCTCCGAATCGAAGACAATGGACCAGGTGTTCCCGAGAGCATCCGGGAGCACCTGTTCGAGCCGTTCATTTCGCAGAGTCCCGGGCGCGAGAGGCTCGGGCTCGGACTCTTCCTGGGCGCCAGCCTCCTCAATATGTACGACGGCCGCCTGTGGTATGAAGAGAGGAGCGGCGGCGGCGCCAGTTTCGTCGTCGAGATACCCCCGGCGCGTTTTACGCGAGGCCAGCCCTACCATTGGTTTGTCGGAGGCAATCTATCGTGAAGCGCATCTTCGTAATTGACGACGAGGCGGCGATGGGGGAGAACATTCAGCGCATGCTGAAGTTTCCCGAGACCACCGTGACGGCCTACGCGGATCCGCTCAAGGGCCTGGCCGATGCGCTCGCCAAGCCCCCCGACCTGGTATTGCTGGACATGCGGATGCCCGGGATGTCGGGCGAGGAGGTCTTCGCGCGGCTGCACCAGTCGCATCCCGGCCTGCCCGTCGTTTTTCTGACTGCGTTCGGATCGGTCGAGGGTGCGGTGCTGGCCATGCGCAATGGCGCATTCGATTACCTGCAGAAACCGTTTCGGCGCGAAGATCTTCTGCTGGTGGTGAAGCGGGCTCTCTCTCACGCCGAGTTGGCGCAGGAGGTGGAGCGGCTGAAAGGCAGGCTGGAGGCACTCGGCGAAACCGACCATCCCCAGAGCCGAAGCGCCGTCATGCAGGAATTGACCGGCAAGGCCCGGCGGGCCGCCGCCACCGATGCCACCGTCATGATTCTGGGGGAGAGCGGCACCGGTAAGGAGGTCATGGCCCGCTACATTCAAAGCCAGAGCCCGCGTAAGAACGGACCGTTCGTGCCGGTCGAGTGCAGTGCCCTGCCGGGCTCGCTCATCGAAAGCGAGTTATTCGGCTACGAGCGCGGAGCGTTCACCGGCGCCGACCGCACGAAGAAAGGTCTGATCGAATCGGCCGATGGCGGCACGCTGTTCCTGGACGAGATCGGCGACCTGAGCGTGGAACTGCAAACCCGCCTGTTTCGCTTCGTCGAAGAGCGCCAACTGCGGCGTTTGGGAGGTATCGAGCCGGTGCGCGTGGATTGCCGGATTCTGTGCGCGACGAACCAGGACCTGGCGGCCAAGATCAAGGCCGGCACATTTCGCGAGGAGCTCTACTACCGGCTCGGAGTGGTCACGGTGAAGCTGCCCCCGTTGCGCGAACGGCCGGAGGACATTCCTCACCTGGCCCGTCTCTTCCTGGAGCGTTTTTCCCGGCGCTACGGTAAGAGCCTGTCCGCCTCCCCTCGATTCTATGAAGCGCTTCTCACGCAGCCCTGGCCGGGCAATGTCCGGCAACTCAAGAACGTGATGGAAAACCTCACGGCACTTCACCCCGGCGGCGTTCTGGAGCCGGCGGACATCGCCGACGACTTGCAGCCCACCGGCGCGGTCTGCCATCTTTCCAGCCTGCCGTGGAAAGAGGCGCGGGAACTGTACTTGGCAAGCTTCGAGCTCTCTTACGCCCAAGCCCTGTTGACTCGTTGCGACGGCAACATCAGCGCCGCGGCGCGCGAGGCTGGCGTGGATCGCAAGACGTTTTACGCTCTGCTCAAGCGGGACCGGGATCCGCAGATTGGGGAATAGAAGCGCTCGGCGGGACCGCGCTGCCGCATGGGCGGTGCGGTAGGCTGTTCTCGCCGGGAATCGGTAAATCCTTGGCGACTTACGAGGACGCAATTCCCCGAAGTCCGTTCCGAAACCTGAGGCTGGCAGCTTCGGCTGAAGCGGGAACTGCCGATTTTGCGGGAATGGTAGAATTGAAGCGGATTTTCTAGAATGGGAGAACGGTCGTGAGTCTCAACGTCAAAGATCCGGAAGCCCATCGTTTGGCCCAAGCGATTGCCCAGGAAACCGGGGAGAGCCTGACCAAGGTGGTCATTGAATCCCTCAGGGAGCGGCACGCAAAGATCGAGCAACGCAAAGGCAAGGCAAGTTTGGCGGAACTGATGGCCATCGCCAAACGGGCGTCGCAGGCCGTCAAGCGTCCATACGTCAAGCATGGCGAACTGCTCTATGACGAGCACGGGCTGCCGAAGTGATTCTCGATACTTCCGCGCTGGTCGCAATATTTTTTGAGGAGCCGGAGGCCGAGAACTTTGCACGCTTGATCCTGGCGGCGGACGTCTGCCGCCTCAGTGTCGTGAGCCATCTGGAACTCGCCATGGTCCTCGAACGGCAAGCGAGGCCGGATGCCGCCCGGCAGGCAGAGGCGTTTTTGCGTGCCGCCGCCATTGTCGTTGAACCCGTGACCCTGCAACAAGGCGCTTTGGCGCGCCAGGCCTACTACGACTTCGGGCGGGGAAGGCATCGGGCCCGGCTGAATTTCGGCGATTGTTTCGCTTACGCACTGGCGAAAGCGATGGACGAACCGCTGCTGTTTAAGGGTCAGGACTTTGTCCAAACCGATGTCCGCGTGGCGCGCGCCGGTCACCTTTCCTGAGCATTTTGGAGCGCTCGGGCCGGTCGCGCGGGGGATTTGGAAAGTTTCGTTTGGAAGGCGGGATGTAAATGAAGCGGAGTTGCTCCTTGCGTTCAATCTCCCTGCCGCGGCCGTGCTGGTCGCGGGCGTTGTCCTGGAGGCGATCCTTGCCGGTTTCCGGGAACAAGGGGGCTCCCAGGACCGGCAGCGAATGCGAAAATGGTCTGACTGGCGCAATAGTGCCGCTCACTCGCAAGTGCCCACCGTGACTTTGAACCAGGCGAGAGAGATGGTTGAAGATATCCGAGGATCCTCGACGCGGGAGATTAAGTTCGGCCCACGCCTTGCCTCACTGAAGGCGCCAGATGAAGCGCTCCCGCAGGTTCGGGGAAAATACAGGTTCGTGCCCACGAGCACCGCCGAGTTCATCCGTAGAAAGGCGGATGAGTTGCGACTGGAACACGATGAACACAGTCATTGACGCTTGCGCGCCGATTGCGTTTCTCCGCGACGAACCGGGCGCCGAGACAGTCCAGAATGTCCTCAGTCTTCCGCAAACGTGCTTCGTGCATGCGCTGAACCTCTGCGAGGTCTACTACGATTTCTGGAGGGCCTCGACTCAGAAAGCGGTGGAATCGGCGATCACAGACTTGATCTCGCGCGGCATCGAGGAGCGAAATGACATGGACTCGGGGAATTAATTCCACAGTTCCCAAGTGAAGTCGGGGAATCCGCTCCCCACATACTCATTTGGGCGCTTCTAATCGATTGAGATCAAAGGACTCCTTACCCGGCCATTGGCGTGCCCTTCATGCCGGCATGGCTCTACCACGAAGTAAGTCCTGGCTCCCGGCCCTTACGCCGGTTTTGGCGGCCCTGGGTTTCGCTGTTTTGGCGCCACAGCCGGCACAGGCGATTCCGGCGTTTGCCCGGAAGTACGGTTTGAAGTGCTACAGTTGCCACACCATTCCGCCGGCCCTGAATAAGACGGGCTACACGTTCAAGCGCCTCGGATATCGTCTGCCGCCGGATGAAATGGATGGGAGCAAGCCCGCGCCCAA
>JADGNT010000298.1 GCA_017883345.1 Candidatus Solibacter sp.
AGAAAGTCCAGCAGATACTGGGCGTTAAATCCGATCTCGATATCCGGCCCGTTGTACTCGCTGGACACGGTCTCTTCGCTCTCTCCGGTTTCCACGCTAGAGGAAAATACCCGCACCTCGCCCGCCGCGAACTGCACCCGGATGGCCCTCGACCGCTCGTCGGCAAACTGCGCCACGCGTTCGATCGCCGACCGGATCTCCGCCTTTTCCAGCTTGGCGATGAACTGGTGATCCTTGGGCAGCACCCGCTCATAGTCCGGGAAGTTCCCCGTCAGTTTGCGCGTGATCAGCAGGCGGTGTTCCACCTGGAAGAACAGGTGATTGTCGTCGCCCGCCACGATCGCCTTGGCGTCGGCTCCCGCATCGTCGCTCAGCTTGGTGAGTTCGTTCATCGCCTTCTTGGGAATCAGCGCGCGAAACGGCTTGTCCGCCGTGCCGCTCTCCGCCGGCGAAGCCTGCACGTACGCCAGGCGATGGCCGTCCGTGGCCACCATGGTCAGCCCTTCCGGCCGCATCAATAGCAGCGCGCCGTTCAGCGTGAAACGCGATTCCTCGTTCGAAATCGCGAACGAGGTGCGCGCGATCATCGAGGCCAGCGTCTTCACCGGCACTTCCGCGATCGGCTCCGGCATCTCCGGCAGTTCCGGAAAACTTTCCCGCGACATGCCCGCAATGCGCGTCCGCGAACGCCCGCTGGTGATGCTGGCCCAATGATTCTCCAGGAACTTCATGTTCACGTCGCCATCCGGCAACAGGCGCATGTAGTCCAGTAGCTTGCGCGCCGGGACCGTCCCCGCGCCCTCCTTCTTCACCCGCGCCGGGCAGGAGCAGCGGATGCCCAGTTCCAGGTCCGTGGCGGTCAGCGTCAACCGGTCGTCGGCCACTTCCAGAAGCACGTTCGAGAGAATTGGTATGGTGGTTTTCTTCTCCACCACGCCTTGAGACAGACTCAACTCACGTACCAGATCGCTCTTGTTGACGGTGAATTCCATGCCCACTGCTCCTCTACTTTCCTGGCTATCTCGAGATGCATCGTAACAACCGCATTCATAGGGGCTGTGCAACCTGTTAGAGAATACCTAAATTATACTAAACTCAACTACTTTCCGCCATGCCTACGGGAGAATCGCGAGCCGCGGAAAACCAGCGAAAACCGCTCTTGTCACCCGATTTGCACAGTTCTCCTCATGCCCCACAAAAGGGCAATTGTGTAAAACTCGCTAAATTCACTGTAATGAGTCCATTAGACTGTGGAGTAACCTGTTCAATTCGGCTTCGGTGTGACGCGCTTTCTCAATTTTGTTGATCGAGTGAATCACCGTGGTATGGTGCTTGCCCCCGAACGCCCGCCCGATCTCCGGCAAAGATGCGTTGGTCAGTTCCTTCACCAGGTACATCGCCACCTGCCGCGGATACACTACCTTCTTCGTGTTGCTCTTTTCCTTCAGTTGCGATTGCTTCACCTGGAACTTTTCCGCCACCGCCTTCTGGATCGCATCGATGGTTACCCGGCGGTCCTGCACGTGCACCAGGTGCTTCAATACCTGCTGCGACATTTGCAGGTTGATCGGCGTTCCCGTCAGCGAAGAATAGGCGATCAACTTGACCAGCGCCCCTTCCAGTTCGCGCACATTCGACTTGGTCTTCGAAGCCATGAAGGAGCGGACGTCGTCCGGCAGGCGGACGCCTTCCACCTCCGCCTTCTTGTCCAGGATGGCCATCTTGGTTTCCAGGTCCGGCGGCTGTATGTCCGCCAGCAGTCCCCATTCGAAACGCGAGCGCAGCCGCTCCAGCAGGCCCGGTATGTCCTTGGGCGGCGAATCGCTCGAAATCACGATCTGTTTCTGATGATCGTGCAACTCGTTGAAGGTGTGAAAGAACTCTTCCTGCGTGCGCTCCTTGTTGCCCAACAACTGGATATCGTCCACCAGCAGCACGTCCGCCTCGCGATAACGCTGGTGAAACTGCTGCATGCGCTCCGTCCGGATGCACGAAATCATGTCGTTCATGAAGCGCTCGCTCGACGTATAAATGATGCGCATGGCGCCATGCCGGTCGATCAGCTCCCGTCCGATGGCGTGCATCAAATGCGTCTTGCCCATGCCCACGCCGCCATACAAAAACAGCGGATTGTAGCTGCGCGAGGGGTTCGTCGCCACCGATTTCGCCGCCGCGTGAGCGAACTGGTTGCACGCCCCCACGACAAACGAATCGAAGGTGAATTTCGGGTTGAGGGCCGACGAAGAAGCATCCGCTTCGCTCGAACCGGCGCTCACCAGTGGCGGCGCCATCGCTTGCGTTGCCCGCGGAGCCACCGTCTCATAGCTCACCCGCCGCAAAGGAAGTCCCAGCTCCCCAATCCCGGCGAAGATCAGGCTCGAATACTCCGTTTCGAGCCACGCCCGGGTCTCCCGATCGGGTACCGAAACATACAAGGTGTCGCCTTCCTGGCCGACCAGCGCCGTGCCCTTGAGCCAGTTGTCGAATCCTTCGGCACTGACCTTTTGTTGCAGATAGTTACGTAGTTGATCCCAATAATTCATCAGCTTTTACACACGAATAGCACAGGATTTTCACAGAGTTTTTCACTACAACGCAGACTCCGTAGGTACTGACTACAGAAAGAATCGCCAGTGCAGCGCCCGTTACACCGCACGCTCCTTCGCAGCTTCTGTGCCCTTCAACCGAGAAGTAGAATAGCACAGCGAGTCGGCTTGTCCACAAGTTTATAAAGGCTTTCGTTTGTGTGACTTTCCCATAACGTTTGACATCGGTTATGTTTCCGCGTAAAAATAGAGTTTTACGCTGGGCGGGAGTAACTCAGCTGGTAGAGTGCGACCTTGCCAAGGTCGATGTCGCCGGTTCGAATCCGGTCTCCCGCTCCATACTATTTGTGTCTTTCCCGATTGCCATGAACAACCGTCTTGCTCTTCTCTTTGTTTTACTGCTGGTTGCGTTCTCCGCTCTGGCTCAAGACTACAATATGGAACCGGTCGCCACGGCCGCGCCCGGTTTGCCCGCCGCTTACCAGGCGGCGATCCAGACCCAGGGGTTCCGCGTCAACGGCGCCTCGGGCCCCTGGTGCGAAATCTGGCTGGTCAAATCCCTGCCGGTGGGCGCCAAACCGGACGACGCCGCGATATCCTTCGGCGTCGCCCAGGGTACCCTGCTCGGCATGATCCGCTTTCCCGGCAAGGGCGCCGACCGCCGCGGCCAAGTCATTCCAGCCGGCGTTTACACCCTCCGCTACAGTTTGTTCCCGGTGGACGGCGCCCATTCCGGCGTGGCCCCACAGCGCGATTTCGCCCTGCTGACACCGCTTGCGGCCGACCCTGACCCAGCCGCCAAACCCGCCTTCGACGACCTCGTCAAGATGAGCCGCAAAGCCTCCGGCACTCCGCACCCCGCCGTCCTGTCGCTCGAAACCCCTCCTGCCAGCGCCACCGCCCCCGGGGTCGTCAAGGAAGGCGAACACGATTGGACGCTCACCGTCAAAGCCGGTGGCCTGACGTTTTCGATCATCGTAGTCGGCAAGGCTGAAGGCTAACCAATCCCCCTCACCGGCGGTCTACGCGATGTCGTCAGGGGCCTGGATCGCGGGTTGCCCATTTCCAACATCGGCTCGATGGAAGACGGCATGGCCACCGCCCTTCCCACTCCCGATTTCTGGCGCTGGTTCGGCCACCTACCCCAGCCAGAATCTCCGGTGGTTTGGCGGCTTATCCTCAGATACCTATTGGCGAGGGGATTACGTTATCCAATTGGGTACTGGTACCCTGCCCCGGGGCTCGTGTATATTCCGTAACGGATGACCGCCGCGCATGCAGCCCCGACCCTCCGGCAAGATTGCTGGCCCATCGTACCCGATCGCCTGGAAGACTTAGGCGTACCGCGCTCCGTAGTCGCCGATCTGGTTCTCCGCTACCTGTGGCTGCACGGCTCGGGCACCTTGGCTCGACTGAATGAGACCCTCAAGCTATCGTTCCCTCTGCTGGAAACGCTCTTCCATCAGTTCCGCAACCAGCAGTTGTTGGAAGTGAAGGGGATGACGGGCAACGACTATTCGTTCTCCCTGACGGCGGGCGGGCGCGCCCAGGCCAGCGGGCGCAACGAGGTCTGCCAGTACGTGGGACCGGCCCCGGTCTCCATCCAGCAATATCAGAAAGTGGTCAAGGCGCAGGCGGCGCATGTCCGTGTGAGCCGCGAAAGCCTGCGTCAGGCTTTCGACGACCTGGTCCTGCCCGATGGCTTGCTGGATCAGCTCGGTCCCGCGCTGATCGGCCACCAGTCGCTATTCCTTTATGGCGGTACGGGGAACGGCAAGACCAGCATAGCCGAACGCATCCTGCGCATCTATCACGACTCCATTGTGGTGCCCTACGCGGTGGAAGTGGATGGCCACATCATCTCTCTATTCGACCCCGTGGTTCACAAACAACTGCCGTTTCACGACGACCTGCTGGATCCGCGCTGGGCGGTCTGCGAGCGGCCGTGCATCACAGTAGGCGGCGAGCTTTCGGCCGCCATGCTGGAGCTCAGGCTCGACGAATCCACCCGCGTCTTCATCTCCCCATGCCAGATGAAGGCCAACAACGGCATCCTGATCATCGACGATTTTGGCCGCCAAGTGCTCGCGCCGCGCGATCTGCTCAACCGTTGGATCGTCCCCCTGGACCGGCGCGTGGATTACCTGACCCTCTCCTCCGGGATGAAGTTCCAGGTGCCCTTTGAGTTGATGGTTGTATTCTCCACCAACCTGAATCCCCACGATCTGGCCGACGAGGCTTTTCTCCGCCGCATTCAGACCAAAGTGCTGGTGGAAAATGTCAGCGCCGAAGTCTTCGAGGAAATCTTCCGCCGGGTGATGCAGACTCTGCAAGTACCCACCGAACCCGGATGTGTCGAGTATCTACGCGAGCGCTGCCAAGAGTACACCGCGACCGTGCTGCGCGCCTGCTACCCCAGGGACATCTACTGTCTGGTGAAAGCCATCAGCGAATACGAAGGCCGTCCGGTAAGGATGACGCGCGTCAACATCGATCGGGCCGTGGCGCTGTACTTCGCCAAGAGCCAACCCAAAGAGGCATAGGTCGCTACCAACTCCCGCAGGGCGACTACTATTGTTCTTTATTAACTATAAATATCTAGCATAAGAACCGTAGTCATAGGCCCTGTGGAAAGTGTGGAAGTCAGGTTAAGGTGTACAAAAACCAACTAGTTTCCTGGTGTGCTAATGGAGGAGAAGGGCTAGGAAAAAGAGGGAAGATGAGGGTGGTAACGTGATTTTCACAGTTTTCCCCATGCCCTGCGAAAGGGCAATTGTGGAAAACCTAGGAAGTCATTTGTAATGAGAATTTTGGACTGTGAAGTAGTCTGTTGAATAACTGATATGCCGTCACGTCCAGTAATTGCGGTCGAGGCTGCGGTACTGAACGGCTTCGGCGAGGTGCTTGGCGGTGACGGTGGGGGATTGATCGAGATCGGCGACGGTTCGGGCGACTTTGAGCACGCGGTCGTGGGCGCGGGCGGAGAGGCCCATGCGGCGGACGGCCATTTCGAGCGTGCGCTCGCCGGCATCGTCGAGTGCGCAGACCTTGCGGACATCGCGGGCTAGCATCCGGGAGTTGTAGAATCCGCGCGCGCGTTGTACGGTACGGGCCTGTTCCACGCGGACGCGGATTTCCGCCGATGACTCGGTAGTGGGATTGCCGCGCAGTTCCTTAAATGGGACGGATGGGATTTCAACGTGGATATCGATGCGATCCAGCAGGGGGCCACTGATCTTGCCTAGGTAGTGCTGGATTTGACCCGGGGTGCAGCGGCACTCGTGGGTGGAATCGCCATAGAACCCGCACTTGCAGGCGTGCAGATAACAACTGCAAATGAGTATGACCCTGGAGTGCCGGGTGGAAGTAGGGATGAGTACGGCCCACCCGGATTTCTTCGCCGTTTGCGCGACGGGCGCCAAGGTTGGGTCGGAGGCGCCGGCCTGGAGGTGTGGGGCCAAGCCCGGCCGGGCACTCCGGGCCGCTCAGCCCGGTTCCCGCTCGCACGGGACGAACGTGGCGCTCGGCTAATACCGTCAGCAAATCCGAGATCGCCCGCCGGGTACGAATCGGCCGCACTTCGGTTCGCCGGATCTTGGCAACTGGAAAGGCGAGGTAATGGCCAAACCGTCCGTGGAGGTCCAGTGAAGCATCGGAAGCCAATCGCCGTCGGCGAAAAGATTCCTCTGGAGTTGTCCGAGCGCGAGCGTGACCTGATCATGAAACACACCTTCGCCGGCAACAACCTTACGGACCGTTTGCGCGTCGTGCCCAGCCCCGGCCAGCGGCCGTTTTATCGTTTCACCCTGGACGATCTGGATGAACTGGCGGGCTACGTAGCGGCAGAAGCAAACCACGCAAAAGTCAAGAAACTCGGGAAGGAGCTTCGCCAGTTGTACAGTCGGATCGCGG
>JADGNT010000299.1 GCA_017883345.1 Candidatus Solibacter sp.
CCGGCGCCCGGCGTTGGCCGTGGCCGTGGTGTTGGTCATCGCCTGCGTGCCCATCGTCAGGAAACAGCGCCGCTCGGCGCGCTGGATCGAAAGGCCCATCGACATCCGGACCACCATCGAGTACAAGACCGCCAAATGGCTGGACGCCCACCTGTCCGGCGCGCGCGTCTTCGCGCCCGGCTCCATCGGCTTCTGGCTGAACGCTTTCAGCGACGCGCCGCAACTCACCGGCGGCTTCGACAACGGCATCCGCAACCCCTTTGTGCCGAGTATCATCCTTCAGGTGTACGCGGGGGACCAGCAACAATTCATGGTCGACCTGCTGCGGGCCTACGGATGCGACGCTATGATCGGCGGCGGCAAGGACAGCGCCGAGGTGTATCACCCGATTTCCCATCCCGAGAAACTGCGCGGGCTCACCGGGTTGTGGCGCGATGGAGGCGACGCCGTCTACGACATTCCGCGGCGCTCGCGCTCTCTCGCCCACGTGATGCGCCCTGGCGACGTGATGCAGCGCCCGCTTGCACTCTACGGGTTTTCGGCGCTTGACCCCTACCTGGCGGCGTTGGACGCTCCCGGCTATCCGGCCGCCCAGTTCCGCTGGCGCGCTCCCAGCGTGGCCAGCGTGACCGCCGATCTGAAGCCGGACCAGGTCCTGAGCGTGCAGATCGCTTGGGACAAGGGGTGGAACGCGTCGGTTGGCGGGCGGCCGGTTTCGACGTGGAGCGATAAACTGGGGCAGATGGTGGTGGAGCCAAAGTGCAGCGGACCCTGCACCGTCGAGCTCATTTACGATGGCGGCACGGAAGGCATCTATGCGCGGGCGGTCGACGCCAGCGCGCTGGCCGGCGGGGGACTGTGGATTCTGGTGGCGATCTTATGGCGCAAGCGTTCGGGTTTGACCAAGACGAATTGAAGATGCTGCTGGTGGCCGTGCGCCAGATGCGGCGCACCTTCGCGGCGGCGCGCAAGACGGCCCCGGAGCCGCAGCCGGCGGTGGACGCGTATGCCCGCCTGTATGACGGTCTCTACGCCAAACTGCTCGACATGGCGGGTCCGTTGCCGGCGGCCATCGAAGACGTGCTGGAAAAATAGTAGAGATCGCTCCCTGACGGTCGCGGCTCGGATCAGAGCCGCGACCGTCAGGGAGCGTCTTGATTTTTACAGCGTTACCTTTTCGCCCGTTCGGCAGGAACGGTAGATGGCGTCGACGATTTCCATGGCCTGCACGCCTTCCTCGCCGGCCACCATTGGTTTGCGGCCTTTGGCGATGGCGTCGCCGAAATCCAGGAACTGGCGCTCGAAGGGTTCGAGCGAAATCGCCATGGGGTCGCTCGCGCCCGAGGCGACTACGCTCGCCACCGGCGCCGGGTCGCCGGCATCGTTCTCCACGTCCCAGGTGGTCAGCTTGTCGCCGGAGATGATGGCGGTCCCCTTGGTGCCGTGGAATTCGGTGCGCTCGGTGTACCCTGGCCAGAAGGCCGTGGAGGCCTGGATCACGCCCGTCGCGCCGCTGGCGAATTTCATCACGGTATTGACGACGTCCTCGGATTCAATCTTGTGGAGGGCGCCCAGTTGCCAGACGCCGAAGAGTTCCTTCACGGGGCCGGCGAGCCAGCGTAGGATATCGACGCCGTGGATCGCCTGATTGATCAGCGCGCCGCCGCCTTCGGTTTGCCAACTGCCCTTGATGGGGCGCGAGTAATACTCGGGCGAGCGGTACCACTTGACGTAGCAATCGGCCTGCAGCAGTTTGCCGAGGCGTCCGCCGGCGATGGCCTTGGCGAGGAACAGGCTGGCGTCGTCGAAGCGGTGCTGGCTGACCACGCCCAGCAGAATGCCCGCCTGGCGCGCGGTCTCCACCATCAGGCGCGCGGTTTCGAGGTTGGTGGAGATGGGTTTCTGCACTTGCACGTGCTTGCCCGTTTCGGCGCAGACGGCGATCGGCTGCATGCGGAAATCCGGAAAGGTGCAGACGTCGACGTAGTCCACCTTGGGGTGGCGGCACACCTCTTCATAGGTGGCGACGAACTCGGCGCCGTACTGTTCGGCGAAACGCCGTCCGCCCGCCTGGTTGATGTCCGTGCACACGGTCAACTGGAACCCGATGTTTTTATAGGCCTGGGCGTGCTTGTGCGAGATCGCGCCCGTGCCAATCATTCCGACTCTCATGGATACCGTCTATTCTAGCCGGATTGGGCGTGCCAACCGGGGACAGACAGGCCTGACAGCGAATTTCCGGCAAAGTCAGCCAGAAATTCATGTCAGGCTTGTCAGTCCCCCCGCGTCGCCCACCCAGACCTTGCCGGCGGCTCCGCGTTCCAGGCGCACCGTGCGGCCGGCGATACGCAGTTCGATCTCCGCGTCCGCCGCCGACACCTCTACTTCCACGCCCGGCCGAATTCCCGCGCCATCCAGATACTCCAGCAGCTTGCGATCGCGCTCGAAGACGCTGACCACCACCAGCCGGTCGCCCGGCCGCGCTTCTCCCAACGGCTTGAGTCCGCGCCGGCGGCGGTGGCTCGGCGAATCCATCCCCACCTGGTTGCCGTGTGGGCACACGCTTGCCGTACCTAGCTTATCGATCAGCTTGCGCTCGAAGTCGGCGGATACGGCGTGCTCGAGCTGCTCCGCCTCGTCGTGAACTTTGTACCATTCGAGGTCGAAGATCTCGGTCAGCATGCGCTCGATCAGGTGATGACGGTTCAACAGGCGGTTGGTGATTTCGCGGCCGGCGGCGGTCAGAGAGATCTGGCCTTCCTCGCCCACCTGGATCAACGCGTCGCGGCGCAGCCGCCTGATCGCCATGGTGACCGCCGGCGCGGATACGCCGAGCCAGCGCACCAGCGTCACGGCTTTGACGGTTTCGCCCTCGCTCTCGGCCTCGGCGATGGCCTTCAGGTAATTCTCTTTGGAAATGGTGATGCGCAGGGGCAAGCGATTGGCCTAGAGTTCCTCGAAGGTCTTGCCGTCGAACCAGTAAGTGCGCTCGTCGATCTTGCCTGCCTGCCCGGCGGCACTCTCGCCCTCCAGGCGGACGCGGTAGGCGCCCGGTATCAGCATGACCAGTTTGGTGCGCGCGGTCAGCGGGCTCCCGGCCTGGGGGGGCTTCGGGTTGGGTAGCGCCGATTGTCCCAGCGCCCGTTCGCCTTCGTACTTGCCGGTGGCGCGCGCGTAGCCGTCGAGAGAGACCCAATTGACGGTCACCTTGCGGTAACTCCGATCCACGCGGAAGCGGATGGCGTACTGTCCTTGGGCCGCCGCCAACCGCTTGACCATTTCCGGCTCCGCGCGGACCTTGCCTTGCAGATACTTTTCGTCCATGTTCGGAATGTACACAGCCTGCGACGCGGTGACGCCGACCGCGGCCGATTGGCTGCTTGCCAGGTTGCGGACCTCCTGGTCGAGTTCCGCTTCCTCGGAGTAAGCCCCGTAGATGCCGGGTTTCAAGACGCCCTGCATGAGCTTGGCCAGCAGTTGTTTGGCCGCTGCCGCGCTTTCCGCGGCCACGGTGACGCGGTGGACGCCGTGCAGCCCCGCCGGCGCCATCACTGCCCAGGTTAAGGGCGCCGCCGACACCATCATTCCGGCATGCTCCCAGGTAGTTATGGGCCTCATCGAAGTCTCTGTCCCTAGCGCCCGCGCCAGGTCGTGGCGCGTTGCGTAGATGTCGCCCGCCACCTCATGCAGCGGTGGTTCTTCCTTGAACTCGAGCGGCATGGCGGCCTCCAGGCGGCCGGCCAGATCCAACATCCAACTCTTCACCAGACGGCTGGCGATCCCTTGGGTGGGGCGCTTGAGCGTGACCGTGGTCTGCCCGTTGGCCGGCTCGAAAAACACCCACATGTCGTGCCATACCTCGAAATGGCAGTGCGGCGCGATTTCCGGAAACGCCACGGGCAGTTTTCGACCCACCTGCTCGTCGTAGTAGCTTGCCAGCCGTGCCAGGGCGGCTTCATAGGAGAGGGGCGTCAGAAACCGCGTGGACAGCACCGCATCCGGCCCCGGCGGGCTGACCAGCGGCTGTGCCCGGCCGGCCGCGCCCCAACTTCCCAGCACCAACGCCAAGACCAACGCGCGCTTCGCTTGGCTCATGCGGTTCTCCTTTGGCTACTTCCGCGCCACCAGCACGCGCGAGGGATAAAATGTTTGCCGGACCATACGGTCCTGCAGAATCTCAAACCGTGCCGATTCGATCAGTTCCGGAACGCGCTGCTCCACCTGGCGGCCCCAGAATGCCGGCGCCAGCTTGCCCAAAACTTTATATACCGCGTTGAACGATGGCGTGTTCTGCCCGATCAGTACCAGCGTCAGGTTGCCGCGATCGCGCAAGATCCGCCGGAACTCGCCCAGCGTGCCCACAATATCGTCCGCCGAAAGCAGTTCCAGCAGGTAGCAGCAGAAGATGGCGTCGAAGGCTTCGTTGCGGAAGGGCATGTGACGCGCATCCACCGCCTGGCAGTGCGCCTTCGCCGCCGGGTACTTGTGGCGTGCGGTGCGCTGCGTGCGCGCCGCCATGTTCGGCGAAAGATCCACTCCCAGCGTGGTGCCCATGCTGTTGGCGCGCACCAGGCGGCGGAACATCTCTCCGCTGCCCGTGGCCACTTCCAACACCTTCATCCCGTCGCGCAGCCCGCTTGCCCCCAGCGCACAGCCATGCGCCCGCGAGTGAAAGAACATCGTCGATACCGGGTATACCGCCGCCAGCCGGTCATACACGCGCCGCGTCCGCTCCGCCAGCGTATGGGGCATTCCGTTTACGGGCCAGGCGATCGCGGTTTCTTCCAGTCTATTCAAAATCGCTCCTTAGGCTGCCGGCGCACTCTCTAACTCCGGCACTTCGATCTGGATGCGCGCGCCCTTGCCCGGCTCGCTGTCGATCCACATGCGGTACTCGCTGCCGAACAGCACTTTCAGCCGTTCGTGCACGTTGTTGACGCCGATTCCCCGGTCCAACAGCGTGGCCAGTTTCTCTTCCGGGATGCCGACCCCGTCGTCCTCCACCAGCAGATGCAACTTGCTGGCCGTGCGATAGGCCCGAATCCGGATTGTACCGCCCTCCACCTTACTCCTTAAACCGTGCTTGATGGAATTCTCCACCAGCGGTTGCAGCAGCATGCTGGGAACCAGCATATCCAGGGTATCCTCCGCCACGTCCCGTTCAAAGCGGAGTTTGTCGCCGAAGCGCACCACCTCGATCGCCAGGTAGTCCTCAATGAAGCTCAATTCGTCGCGCAGCGTGCTGAAATTCTCGTGTTTGCGGAGCAAGCGGCGGAGCACTTTGCTGAGCCGCACCACCATGACGCGCGCCTGGCTCGGGTCCGTGCGGATTAGCGAAGACACCGAGTTCAGCGTGTTGAACAGAAAATGAGGGTTGATCTGGCTGGTCAGCGCGGCCAACCGCGCTTCCACCAGCAGCCGCTCCTGTTCCTCCAGTTTCTTCTCGTTGCGCGTGTTGTTCCAGATTTTTAGCGGGATGGCGACGGCGAACAGCGAGGATGCGTAGATCGCCGCCCAGGTTAAGGCCGGCCGAGGGCTGCCGGGCGGATTCATGGAGAAAACCCTCCAGCCATCCAGCAACTGGCGCAGGAACTCCGCCACCAGAATCCCCGCGGTGAATTCCAGGTGAAATGCGGTGCGCCGGTGATTCCGGCTCTCTTTGAAGAAACGGTAGACGTTCAGATCGAAGAACGGAGTGAATCGCCAGATCTCGTCCGTATCCGGCGCCAGATCGCGCAGCACCCCGCCGAGCACGCCTACCGCCGCCAGCAGGGGCATGGTCATCTGTTCGCCACCCGAAGGATTGAGCATGGCCGGCAGCGAAATCAGAACGCCCGACGCCAGTCCGGTGACATATCCCCCGAGGATGCCCGCGATCAGGCTTCCTTCCAGCCCCAGGTCGGCCGCCGGATAGCTCTTGCTGAACACGCGGATCGCCACGCTCACCCCGAAGGCGCTGGCCAGCCACAGGGAAAGCGCCACCCGCTGGTTCAGCGTCCGCGTCTCCCCCATGAGCAGGCTCTTGAAGCTGTTGGACCGCGCCAGCACGCTCGCGATCGAGGCCATGGCGGCGAGTTTGACCAACAGCGGGAAGTAGCTTTCCAGCATTCAGTGCCGTAAGCTATTATAATAAAAGCAATAAGGTTCCCCATAGCCAGCATGAGTAAATCCCCGTCGCCAGAGCTCACGAAAGTGGCCGAAGCGGACTTTCCCACAGAGCTCGGCGTCTTCCGGATCTTCGGCTTTGAAGCCCCCGCCGGCACCGAGATCGAGGAAGCTGTCGTGCTCAAAATGGGCGACTTCACCGATGGCGCGCCCCCGCTGGTGCGCATCCACTCGCAGTGCCTCACCGGTGACGTCTTCCACAGCCTGCGCTGCGATTGCCGGGCGCAACTCGAAATCGCCCTTACCCACATCGCCCAGGAAGGCCGCGGCCTGCTGATCTACGAACTC
>JADGNT010000300.1 GCA_017883345.1 Candidatus Solibacter sp.
TCTTCAGCCGCGACCGGGCCGGTCTGATTTGCGGCCATTGCCGGCGCACGTTGGGCGCGGGCAGCAGTTGGGAGTTGAGCCGGGAATCCAGGGAAATCGCCGGGCAGATTCTGCGCCGGCCGGTGGCGCAACTGGGCGAGACCAACTGGACGCAGTCCACGGCCGCGGATTTGCGCCGCTTCCTGGTGCAACAGATGGAGTCCCACGCGGAACGGCGTTTGATCACAGCTCCGATGCTGGAAGGGTTGACCGATGTTTGAAGGTTTAGCTAGCTAAATGCAATCGTTTCAACAGATTATCCTCACGTTAAAGCAGTACTGGGCAGACCGGGGCTGCATCATTCAAGAACCCTACGATACCGAGGTCGGCGCCGGCACCATGTGCCCCGAAACTTTCCTCCGCGTGCTCGGTCCGGAGCTGTATCGTGTCGCCTACGTCCAACCCAGCCGCCGCCCCGCCGACGGGCGCTACGGGGATAACCCCAACCGGCTCTACAAGCATTCCCAGCTCCAGGTGATCCTCAAGCCGGCCCCTTCCGACGTGATCGAGCAGTATCTCGGCAGCCTCGAAGCCATCGGCATCGACCTGAAGCAGCACGATCTCAAACTGGAAGAGGATAACTGGGAGGCCCCCACCCTGGGCGCCTGGGGGATCGGCTGGCAGGTCATGCTCGACGGCCTGGAAATCTCGCAATTTACCTATTTTCAACAATGTGGCGGCATCGACCTGGACTTGGTCCCGGCCGAGCTGACCTATGGCCTGGAACGCCTCACCGCCTTCCTCCAGGCGAAGGACAGCGTCTACGAGATCGAGTGGGCGCCCGGGTTCAGCTACGGCGACGTGCGCTACCAGGACGAGTTGCAGTACTCGGTCTACAACTTCGAGATGGCCGACATTTCGACCCTCTGGAAACTCTTCGACCTCCACGAGGGCGAGGCCACCCGCCTGATCAAACTCTACGACCTGAAGTCGCCCGAAAAGCGGCGATTCCCGCTGCTCCCCGCCTACGACCAGGTGCTCAAGTGCTCCAACCTCTTTAATACGCTGGATGCGCGGGGCGCCATCAGCGTCACCGAGCGCGTCGGCGTGATCCAGCGCGTACGCAAGATGGCCGTCGCCATCGCCGCCGCCTGGAGCGACCAACAACAGGCTCCCACTGCGGAGGTAGCCCAGTGAGCATTCCCGTGGTAGATGTCCCCGACATGACATTGGACACCGAAACCGAGACACTGCTTGAGTTGGCGGAGCCGGAGCGCAAGGAAGTGGGCGGCCAGTGGAGCCTTCCCTTCCTGCTTGAAATCGGCACCGAGGAAATCCCCGATTGGATGATTCCCACGGCGCTCGAAAACCTGCGCCTCTCCTTTGAGAAGCTGGAAATCCCGCACGAATCGGTCCGCCTCGATGCCACCCCGCGGCGCCTGGTGCTGCGCGCCGAAGGATTGGCGGCCCGGCAGCCGGATTCTGTGGAGCGCGTGCTCGGTCCGCCCAAATCGGCCCCCCCGCAGGCGGTCGCCGGATTCGCCCGCAAACAAGGTATCGCCTATCTCGACGATTTGAAGGTGGAATCCACCCCCAAGGGCGAGTATTACACCTGCCTGAAAAAAGTGCCGGGCCGCAACACCAAAGACATCCTGGCCGAAGCCCTCCCCGGCGTCATTCTCGGGTTGTACTTCCCCAAAACCATGTACTGGACCGGCAAGGGCGGTCCGCGCTTCATCCGTCCCATCCGCTGGATCGTCGCCCTGCTCGGCCCGGACATCATCCCGTTCGAACTGGCCGGCGTGCGCTCTGGCCGGCTGACCAGCGGCCATCGCCGCCTGGGCGCGCGCGAGATCGCCGTCACCACGGCGGATTACGAACGGCGCCTCGGCGATCACGGCGTCGTGCTCTCCGCCGAGGAGCGCCGCCACCGCATCCGCCACGGCATGGCGGGCATCCGCATCAAGCCCGATGACAAACTGCTGGAAACCCTGGTCTATCTCACCGAGTGCCCCATGCCCATCCAGGGCAACTTCGATCCGCAGTTCCTGGAGCTGCCCGAAGAGGTGCTGATCACCGTCATGCGGCACCACCAAAGGTATTTCTCGGTGCAGGACGCCGAAGGTAAATTGGCTCCTCAGTTCGTCGCCGTCATGAATATCCCGAGCGACCCCGAGGGCTTCGTGCGCCGCGGCAACGAGCGCGTGCTGCGCGCCCGCTTCAACGACGCGCGCTTCTTCTGGGAAACCGACCAGAAGAAGCCGTTCGCCGGCCGCAAGCAGGACCTCGCCAACGTCACCTTTCAGGCCAAACTCGGCAGCTATCTGGCCAAGACCGAACGCATGATGCAACTCGCCCGCGAACTCGGCGGCGATGCCCACGCGGTGCGCGCCGCCGAACTCTCGAAGATCGATCTCACCACCGAGCTCGTCAAGGAATTCACCGAGCTTCAGGGCGTGGTCGGCGGCCTCTACGCGCGCGTGCAGGGCGAGAGCGAGCCCGTCTGGCAGGCGATCTACGATCACTACAAGCCGGAAAGCATGGAGGACGCCATCCCGCGGAATCGCACGGCGCAGATCGTGGCGCTGGCCGACAAGCTGGACACCCTGCGCGGCTGCTTCGGCGTCGGACTAATCCCCACTGGATCGCGCGACCCCTTCGCCCTGCGCCGCGCCGCCCAGGGCGTGGTCCGCATCCTGATCGAAGGCCGCTTCGAAATCTCCCTGTTCGATTTCGTCGGCGACGACGAAGCGCTCAAGGCGTTCTTCGCCGAGCGCGTGCGCTACTACTTCAAGGACATCCGCGGCTTCGCCTACGACGAAATCAACGCCTGCATGGCCGCTAGCGTTGGCTGGGGTAACCTGGTGGATCTGGCAGCGCGCCTGGAACGCGTGCGCGCACTGCGCGCCAGCCCGGATTTCGAACCTCTCGCGGCCGCCTTCAAACGCATCGCGAACATCCTGCAGCAGGCCCAAGACACCGGCTTCACTGCCCTGCCCTCCGGGATCGACGAAGCCCTGCTCGAAGCCGGCCCGGAGCGCGAACTCTACCAGGAGTTCCGCCGCATCGCCGGCCAGCCCATCGAAAACGCCATCTCGCGCCTGCGTCCCAAGATCGACCTCTTTTTTGACAAAGTGTTGGTGAATGCGCCGGACCCGGCTGTCCGGCAGAATCGGTTAACCCTGCTGCAAACGCTCTTGGCGGAGTTTTCCACCATAGCGGATTTTTCGGAAATCGTAACTAATTCATAGGAGCAATCAAGCATGACGAAGTATGTCTATTCGTTCGGCAACGGAACCGCCGACGGCGATGGAAAAATGAAAGATACGCTCGGTGGCAAAGGCGCCGGGCTGGCCGAGATGTGCCGGGCCAAGCTGCCGGTGCCCCCCGGCTTCACAATTTCGACCCAGGTGTGCAACATCTACTTCGACAACAAGTTCACCATCCCGGCCGAAATTGACGAGATGATGCTCGCCTCCCTGAAGGAACTGGAAGGGCGCATGGGCCAGAAGCTCGGCGACACCAGCAACCCGCTGCTGGTCAGCGTGCGCTCCGGCGCCAAGTTCTCCATGCCGGGCATGATGGACACCGTCCTCAACCTCGGCCTGAATGACGAGACCGTCCAAGCCATCGCAGCCAAGAGCAACAACCCGCGCTTCGCCTACGATTGCTACCGCCGCTTCATCCAGATGTACGGCAACGTGGTGCTCGAAGTCCCCAAGCACGATTTCGACGAAGTCTTCGACGGCCAGAAAAAGAAGGCCAAGGCCAAGCTGGATACCGATCTGACCGCCGCGGATTTGCAGGAAGTCATCGCCGGCTACAAGAAGCTGGTGCAGAAGAAGACCGGCAAACCGTTCCCGCAGGACGCCCTCGCCCAGCTTACCGGCGCCCGCGATGCCGTGTTCGGCTCCTGGTTTAACGACCGCGCCAAGCATTACCGCAAGATGAACCAGATCCCCGACGATCTCGGCACCGCCGTCAACGTCCAGGCCATGGTCTTCGGCAACCTCGGCGAAACCTCCGCCACCGGCGTCGGCTTCACGCGCAATCCCGCCACCGGCGAAAAGGCCTTCTACGGCGAGTTCCTGGAGAACGCGCAGGGCGAAGACGTGGTCGCGGGCATCCGTACGCCGCACCCCATCTCCGACCTCGAAAAATGGAACGCCGCCGTCTACAACCAGCTCAAAGACATCACCACCTCGCTGGAACAGCACTACCGCGACATCCAGGACTTTGAGTTCACCATCCAGGACGGCACGCTCTACATGTTGCAGACCCGCAACGGCAAGCGCACCGGCCCCGCGGCGGTTCGCATCGCCGTCGAGATGGTCAACGAAGGCCTGATCAGCAAGCAGGAAGCCGTGCTGCGCGTCGATCCCCAGCAGCTCGATCAGCTCCTTCACCCGGTGCTCGACCCCAAGAGCAAGAAGGAACTCACCCTCCTGGCCAAGGGCCTGCCCGCCTCCCCCGGCGCTTCGGTCGGTACCGTCGTATTCTCGGCCGATCACGCCGTCGAGGCCTCCAAGATTGCCCCCGTCGTATTGGTCCGCAAGGAAACCGTACCGGACGACATCCACGGCATGGAAGTCGCCAAAGGCATCCTCACCGCGCGCGGCGGCATGACCAGCCACGCCGCCGTAGTCTGCCGCGGCATGGGAACCCCCTGCGTCGCCGGCGCCGAAGCCTTCACCGTCAACGAGCATAAGAAGGAAGTCTCCGTCACCGTCAACGGCAAGGTGGTCACACTCAGGGAAGGCGACTGGATCTCGCTCGATGGTTCCACCGGTGAAGTCTTCGCCGGCAAGGCCAACACCCTGGACGCGGACCCCTCCTCCGGCGTGCTGAAGAGCTTCATGGCGTGGGCCGACGAGTTCCGCGGCAAGTTCGGCGTGCGCGCCAATGCCGATATCCCGCGCGACGCCAAAACGGCGCGCAAGTTCGGCGCCGAAGGCATCGGACTGTGCCGCACCGAGCACATGTTCTTCGCCGAGGACCGCATCGAGCACATGCAGGCCATGATTCTGGCGCGCGACGAAAAGAGCCGCCGCAAGGCCCTGTTGAAGCTCCTCCCCATGCAGCGCAGGGATTTCGCCGGCCTCTTCACCGCCATGGACGGCTTCCCGGTGGTCATCCGCACGCTCGATCCGCCGCTCCACGAGTTCCTCCCCAAGCGCGAAGACCTCATGGTGGACGTCGCCATCCTGCCCTATGCCGATATCAAGAAGAAGCGCGAGCTGGTGGCCAAGTACCAGAAGTTCGGCGCCGAGGTCAAGAATCTCAAGACCGTCATCCCCGACCTGCTCAAGCGCGTCGAAGAACTCCACGAGTTCAACCCCATGCTGGGGCACCGCGGCTGCCGTCTCGGCATCACCTATCCCGAGATCACCGAAATGCAGGCGCGCGCCATCTTCGAAGCGGTCGTACAGGTCTTCAAGAAGGGCGTGAAGGTGATCCCCGAAGTCATGATCCCGCTGATCGGCGGCGTCAAGGAATTCGAGAATCAGAAGAAGATCGTGGTCGCGGTTGCCGAGGAAGTGCTCGGCAAGGCCGGCATGTCGGAACTCAAGTACATGGTCGGCACCATGATCGAAATTCCGCGCGCCGCGCTCACCGCCGGCGACGTCGCCAAGGAAGCCGAGTTCTTCAGCTTCGGCACCAACGACCTGACCCAGACCACCATGGGCCTCTCGCGCGACGACTATACGAAGTTCCAGCAGGACTACCAGGATCGCAAGATCTTCGCCAACGATCCCTTCGCCGTCCTCGACCAGGAAGGTGTCGGCGAGTTGGTGAAGATGGCGGTCGATCGCGGCCGCCAGACCAACCCGCACCTGGAAGTCGGCATCTGCGGCGAGCACGGCGGCGAGCCGAGCTCGGTGCAGTTCTGCTACCGCGTGGGCATGGACTACGTGTCCTGCTCGCCGTTCCGCGTCCCCATCGCCCGCCTGGCCGCCGCGCAAGCCGCCATCAGTGGCGACAAGAGCGAAACGCAGCGGACGGCGTAAGCACTCACACTTAGGTGGGGCAGGCGCTTTCGCCTGCCAACCGATTTCTTGTCAGCTTGCTTACGCGCGCGGCTCTGATCGGAGCCGCGCGCGTAGGCAAGTGGTTTCTTGATACGTCACCGTAATTCCGAACCTGAGTACTTAGCGGGGCCACGCCGGGCACCGTAGGTGGCCGCTGGTAACCGCCCGCGTAAAGTGCCCGGACACCATCAGAGCCCCGACCGGGGTACCCTCTGGGTCGGGAGGGGTTGCTTCGCCAACGGGATGGTAGTTTCGCGACAGAAGCTATTTGGCGCAGGCGCCCCCGCCGGTGGACTTGTCGCAAGCGTTGGAGTCGAATTTGACCGTTCCGGCTCCGTCCCAGTTGATGTCCGCTCCAGTGTTGTTGCGCCCCCTGTTATCGAACACGGTCACCCCGTTCGAGGTCCCGATGTTGATGCCGAATCCGACGCCTTTG
>JADGNT010000301.1 GCA_017883345.1 Candidatus Solibacter sp.
CTGCTGCTGGCTCTGCCCGCACTCTCCCAGCCCGGAATTCTCACCCGCGAGCTGCTCATCAAGTACACGCCCGAGTGGCAAGGGGAGCGCTTCGCCGACGGGCGTCCCAAGGTGCCCGATGCAGTCCTGAAGCGCATGCGGACGGTCACCCTGGAGGAGGCCTGGGCGGTGATTAAGCAGGCCGCGTACGGCCACCAGTACGACGACAACTGGGGCACCGTCATCCATCCCGAAAAAGTGCTGGTGGGCCGCGCGCTGACCGCGCAGTGGCTGCCTGGCCGTCCCGATATCCACCGGGTAATCACGGAGCAGGGAAAGAGCGATGGGCGCATCGGAGGCCAGAATGCCTGGCCGGTGGACATGCTCCAGCCCGGCGATGTCTACGTCTGCGATCATTTCGGGTTGAAGGAGGATGGCCCGTCCATCGGCGACAACGTGGGCAACGCGATCTATGCCCGGAGCGGCAACGGCATCGTGTACGACGGCGCCGTGCGCGACATAAACGGCCTGAAGGAGTTGGAGAATTTCACTTCCTTCGTCCGTTTCTACGACCCGTCGCACCACCTTAGCAACCTCACGGCGGGCGACCGGATGAACTCGACCATGATCGGGATCAACATCCCCATCCGCATTGGGCACGCCACCGTGTTGCCGGGCGACGTGGTTCTCGGCAGGGACGGCGGCGTCATGTTCATCCCGCCGCAGCTTGCCGAGAAAGTGGTGCAGTACTCCGAGATCACCCAGTTGCGCGACCGCTTCGGCCACCAGCGGCTGCGCGAAAAGAAGTATACCGCGGGCCAGATCGATACGCGTTGGACCGACGCCATCGAAGCCGATTTCACCGGGTGGCTGCGCGAAAACATCGACAAACTGCCGGTCGCGCGCGAACAGGTGGAAGCGATCCTCAAGGGCCGCGCCCGATAGCCGGAACCGGCGCGCGGAGACAGCCGGCGTCGCAGCGGGCCGCTCAGGGCAGCGCTTTCGCAATCGCCGCCTCGGCGACCGGGACAAGCAACGCGTAGCCTCTGTCATTGGGATGCAGGCCATCGCCGGAGAACCCTTGTTTCAGCATGCCGGTCTCATCCACCAGGGCGGCATAGTAGTCCGCAAACCCAGCGTTCGCGCTGGCGGCATACTCGCGCAACCAGGCGTTCAATTTGAGGATGTCCGGCGGCGGGCGCTGCGGCGTCTGCGGGCGCGCTGTGTAATCGCTGACAGGAGTAACCGAGCACAGAATCACCTTGATTCCGTGCGCCTGCGCCAGTTCGGTGATGGCTTGCAGATTATCTTCGATCATGGTGAGCGTGGACGGACCCGTGTTGGCGGCGATATCGTTGGTGCCCGCAAAAACCAGCAGCACGGCCGGCTTAAGAGCGATTACATCCGGAAAAACGCGCACCAGCATTTGCGGAGTGGTTTGTCCGCCGATGCCGCGGTTCACGTAGGGCTTGCCTGGGAAATACTGGGCGAGCCGCCAACCGTCGGTGATGGAATCGCCGAGGAATACTACGCGGCCCGGATCGGCTGGCAGTTGCTGGAGCCTCTGGTTGTCGGCGTAGTAGCGGCCGAGTTGATTCCAGTCCTGCAACTGATCGGCAAGACTTTTGGCGGTGGCCGGCAGGCAACAGTTGGCCCGCGGCGGAGCGAACTGCTCGACTAACTGGCCAGGCGCGCCGGCGGGCACGAGGAGTGCGCCAGAGAGGAGCGGGAGAAGGTACTTGTTCATAGATTGGCCACGGAGATTAACCACGGATTCCGAATTGAGGCGGTGGGACGCTGCGCCGCTGCCTGCGGATCCGAGCGAAATCGAAGATGGCCTGCGCGATCGGCGTGCCGACAACCTCGATGCGCTTCAGGTCGCGCGTACCAAGTCCCACGTCTTCAGCCAGTTTCAGAGTGCTGTCGCAACGTTCAAACGGTGGCGTGCCGCGGTCCGCCATCGGGTCGAAACCCATCAGGGCCATGGATACCGCGTCGGTGTTCACGGGGTTGGTTCCGGCGACCATCACACCGGGCGCGGCAGGCTTCAGGTCCTCGCGGATCCACGGACCTTCGCCTCCAGTCATTGTCTTGACGCCTTCCACAATGGCCAGATGAATGGGCCGCGCCGAAATCAGGTCCACCACGGTGCGCGGTACGCGGTAGGTGTCCTGCCTGGGCGAGGTCGGATCTTTCTCCGGAGGCGCGCTCTTGGAGGGTTGGCGATTGCCCGCGTGGACCATACTACGGCCACCGTTGGGGATCACCGAAGGCTCGTCGACGCCGGCTCCGCTGCCGTAGACGGTGGCCGGCGTCAGGCCGAAGCAGTTCTTCATGGAGAGCGTGATTCCCGCCGTGGCATGCTCCTTCATCTTGGCCAGGCTGACGAAGACATCGCAGTCTTCGTAGGAGTGGTTCAGATCGAAAGCCGGATAGATATAGCCGCCATACGGCACCACCATGCGCGAGTATTTCCTGGCCCGTCCCAGATAGTTGGTGTTTTCGAACTCCACATTCTGGGCGGCGCCCAGGATGTCGCGCGGCTCCCAATTGGCCTTCATCACGTATTCCTCCACCGGATCGGCGGTGGACCAGGGACTTTCCAGAATGCGTATGCGGCGAGCGCCCGCTTTGCCCATGAGGTGCACCACGGCGGCGATCGCGTACGGGTTGGTATAGTGCGTGTCCTCGAGCGGAAGGTAGCCTAACCGGTAGGTCACTGCGCCGGTCAGATTGATTTTGATGGCGACGGTTTTGCCCTTGACCAGGCGGCCCAATCCGCCCAATTGGTCAAACATGGTTGCGAGCGCAGGCAGCAACTCGCTGGGATTATAGGTTTTGCACCGGGAGACGGCCACTGGGGCAGTGGGCGCCTCCGCGGCGCGGGCCAGCGGCCCACCGGCCAGCCAGGCGCCGGAGAGGGCGCTCGCGGTGGTGGAAAGCCATTGCCTGCGAGTATGACGGCACTGCATGTATACTGCCTCCTGCCTGGCGATCTCCGGACTTCGAATCATTGCTTCGCCCAATACAGCGGGTGCCCCACGTAAGTTTCGTTTTCCAGGTTCGCCTGAATAGCGCGCCGCATCGCCAGAATATCCACCTCGCCCTGTGCCTGGTACAGCACTTTCCCGCCCCCCGCGATCACCATGGTGAACGGCACGCCGCCATCCCATTTGGCGTCGAAAGCCGCCTGCATGGCGTAGGTGTCCTCGGAGGCGAACAGCAGGTTGGTGCTGGATGCGTGCTGCGCCTGCAGCGTCTTCATCACGCCAACCTTTTCATCGGGATAGTTGGTGGCCACGGTCACCAGGTCAAAATCCCGGCGGCGGTACATGCGCCAGGTCTCCTGCAGGGCCGGGAATTCCGTGATGCAGGGTCCGCACCATGTAGCCCAAAAGTTAATCAGCAGCACCTTGCCGGTTGGGTTGGTGCGCAGCTTCTGAAGTTCGCCGGCCGTCACCATTTCCAGCTTTACCGGCTCGGCCTCGATCTTTTTCATCTCCTGCAACTGGCCATCGATCTTCGACTTCCACTTGGTGGAGCAGCCGAACGCGGGGGTGTGGGGCGCGTTTACCGGCCTGCCCGCCAGGAGGGCGTCCAGCGCTGCGCGAGCGTCCTGAATCTTGACCAGGGATTCGCGCTGCGCATTATCGATCCGCCCTTCGTAGCGCAGCTTTCGTGCCGCATCGAAGAGGAAGACGTGGGGCGTCGCCTGCGCGCCATACGCCTGCGTCACTGCCTGAGTTTCGCCATCGTAGAGGTACGGGAAATTGAAGTGCCGGTATGCGGCGCGGATCTTCATTTCGTCCAGGCTATCGCTGACATCCGTGTAGCCCAGTTCGGCGAGTTGCACAGCCTTGGGATCGTTCGGCTGGATGGCCACGAAGGCCACACTCTGGTTCCGGTAGTCCTCCACGAGCTTCTTCATGCGGCCCTCGTAGAGCTGCGAAGTGGGGCAGTGGTTGCAGATGAACATCACCATCAGGAGCCGGTTGTCCTTGTACTCGCTCAACTGGTGTATCTTGCCATCGATTCCCGGCAATGAGAAATCGGGCGCCACCGACCCCGTCGCCAGGATGGCATGGGCCGGGTTGACCCCCGGCGTGAGCCGCGGCTCCTGGCCGGACGCGGCAAGGCAGATCAATAAAGGCAGGAACACTCCAGAAGCCTTTAGACCTCGGTGGAATCGATTCATCGGCGTCTCCGTTTCTTCTACATCTTATGCGCAATTGGGCAACCGCGCCGGACCTCAGAGTTCCAGCCGGCCCGAACCCTGCCCGCGGAATTGCGTGCGTGGCGCCGCGCGCAGTTCCAAAACCAGCGTCATCACCAGTTGTTCGATAGCGTCCCGAATCTCGCAATGTTCCGCATATTCCATGAACACCGGATCGGCCACTTCCCAATCCACAATCCGCCCCTTGAATTCCTTCGGCAGGAAGAAGCCGGTCATATTGATCACCAGGTCGAACTCCGCCCGCCCCAACTGCCGCAGACTTTTCGGAAAATGATCCCGCAGATCGATATTCCTCGCGTCCATCGCGCGGATGGTATCCGGCGCCACCACCGCCGCCGGCGCCAGGCCTGCGCTCGCCGGAATCATCACGTCGCTGCCGAGAGTCCGCGCGAAGCCCTCCGCCATCTGGCTGCGGCAGGCATTGCCGATACAGACGAACAACACACGCTGCTTGCCGGCTGGAATCATAGCTTCCCCAGAAACAGGCAGTGCACGCGGGCGTCCGTGGTCAGTTCCGGATGGAAGGTCGCCACCAGGTGCCGCCCCTGCTCGATCAGCACCGGATCGCCCGCGTACTCCGCCAGCACTTGCGCCCCGTTCCCGGCGCGCCGGATAATCGGCGCCCGGATAAACACCGCCTCCAGTTTGCCCGGGGCCGTGCGCATCTCGAATTCCGGCGCCGGATCCAGTTCCACCACCCGGCTGTCCAACTGCCGGCCATAGGCGTTCCGCTCCACTGCGATATCCATCAATCCCAAGCTTTCCTGCGGTGGGTTGGTGACGTCCGTGGCCATCAGAATGGCGCCGGCGCAAGTCCCGAACACCGGCTTGCGCCGGCCAAACTCGGCCAGTTCGTCAAACAGGTTTTCGTGTCGCAGCAGTTTGAGCATCGTCGTGCTCTCGCCGCCAGGCAGGATCAACCCGTCGATCTCACCCAACTGCGAGCGCTCCCGGACATACACCGGCGCCGCGCCGGCGCGTTCCAAGGCCGCACCGTGCGCCGCAAAATCACCTTGCAGCGAGAGCACTCCCACCCTCTTCATTACCAACCCCGAGTCTGCAACAACTCGCCTTCGGGAATCTTCGAGATCTCCAGGCCCGGCATCGCCGCGCCCAGGCTCCGGCTGGCTTCCAGCAGCTTCTCCGGGTTGTTGTAGTTCTTGGCGGCCATCACGATGGCGTTGGCGCGGTTGGCCGGATCGCTCGATTTGAAAATCCCCGATCCCACGAACACCGCCTCCGCCCCCAACTGCATCACCAGCGCCGCATCCGCCGGCGTCGCGATCCCGCCCGCCGAGAAGTTCGGCACCGGCAGCGTGCCGTGCTGCGCCACCCACTCCACCAGTTCCAGCGGCGCCTGCAAGTTCTTGGCCGCAGCCGCCAGTTCTTCCTTGCCCAGCACGGTGAGCTGCTTCATCTCCCGGACGATGGTGCGTATGTGGCGCACCGCTTCCACGATGTTGCCGCTGCCGGCCTCGCCCTTGGTGCGGATCATCGCCGCGCCCTCCCCAATCCGCCGCAGAGCCTCCCCCAGATTGCGCGCCCCGCACACGAACGGAACCTTGAAATCGTTCTTGTCGATGTGGTGCTCTTCATCCGCCGGCGTCAGCACTTCGCTCTCGTCGATGAAATCCACTCCCAGCGCCTCCAGTATCCGCGCTTCCATGAAGTGCCCGATCCGCGCCTTGGCCATCAGCGGAATGTGGACCGCGTTTTTGATCGCTTCCATGATCTCGATGTTGGCCATGCGCGCCACGCCGCCCTCTTTGCGGATGTCCGAAGGCACGCGCTCCAGCGCCATCACCGCCGAGGCTCCCGCATCTTCGGCGATCTTCGCCTGCTCGACATTGGTGACGTCCATGATCACGCCACCCTTCAGCATCTCCGCCAATCCCACGTTTAATCGAAACTGCTCGCTCGAAAAATTAAACATATCGCTCTCCTCTCTCTCGAAACCTCACACCATCGCGGGAGAAGGCTCGTAATTCCGCACCGCATTCTGCAACTCAACCGCGATGGTTCGCCCCAAAATCGCCAGCCCGGAGCGGATCTGCTCCGGCGTCAGACCCGCAAAACTCAATCGCAACGCTCCCGGCTCCAGCCGGGAAACCGCGAAGTACCGCCCCGGCATGTATGCCACGCCGTCCCGCTGCGCCCGGGCCAGCAACTCACCCGCGTCCAGCGGCTCCGGCAACCGCACCCAGACATTCATGCCGCCTTCC
>JADGNT010000302.1 GCA_017883345.1 Candidatus Solibacter sp.
GCCATCTGCCCGTAGTGGTCGAACGAGTGCCAAAAGCAATCGTCTGCTTCATCGGGATGCTCTCTTTTCGTTGGCGGCGGCCGGAATCAGCGCCCGGACCGCCCAGGATGTTCCAGCGGAGGAAATCCACTGGTCGTGATCGTGCGGAAAACCGCTCTGGAAATAGGGTTGGAACTTGGGCGCCCGGCTGCGCACGTACCAGGAGCCGTCGGCGGACTGCGTGTCCATCAGGAACTTCACGCCCTTTTGGTAAACCGCGCCGGACGCCGCCACAATGCCCGTCTCTGTCAGCGCGGCGAGCGCCTCGCCGGTGGCGTAGGCATCGCTCGCCAGGTTGCGATTCTGGCTCCATCCGCCGTCGGCGTGCTGCGCGCCGGCCAATGCGTTCCCCAGCGCGCTCACCTTGGCCGCACTCCCGCCCGCCCAATGCAGTCCCAGGATCTGCATCGCCGCCTCATCGTTGGTGGCAGCTTTGGTGTTCGCCAGATACGTGCGGGCGAGCGCAATCCTGAAGTCGAGATCCGCCTTCATGGCCGGCGTGCCGAAGACCTGCATCACGCGGATCGCCATCGCGGTGCGCGCCATCGGCCCCTCTTCGAACGGCGCGCGGGAAATGCCGCCGAACCACCAGGCGCCGTCGTGCCGCTGGTTGTGCGCGATATAGGCCACGATGGCGTCCGTGAGCGGGCTCGCGGGGTAGCGCTCGCTGGCCAGCGCCATCAGTTTCCAGGTGGGCCCGTCGGTCTGCCCTCCGATAGGAGCGCGCTCCAGCATCGCTTGATTGAAGAACATGCTCTCGCCTTCCATCATCTTCACGAGGCCCTTGGCGGCGGACTCGTCCACGTGGATGCCGGCGCCGCGCGCCGCCGCCACCGTCATCAATGCCACCGGCTGGTGATGACAGCCCACGCACCCCGATTGCTGGAAGAACTCCGTGGCGCCGCGCTGCAAGATCGCGGCGCCGTTTTCCACCGCCTGGCTCACCGTGCGCTCGCCCGCCAGTTTGGGCCGCGGCGGGCTGTAGGGCACCCCCTCGCGCGCCCCGGCCGACGTGAGCGCCGCGATCACTTCCTGGCTGCCGAACTTCTTCGCCCAATCGAGAGCCGTCTCGCCCGCGGAACTCCTGGCGTTGACCTCCGCGCCCGCGGTGAGCAGCAGTTTCACCACGGCCGGATCCTGCGCTTCCGAGGAGACCGCGAACTGGATCGGCGTCATCCCGCGAATATCGGCGGCGTTCACCTTGGCGCCCGCATCGAGCAGCGTCTTGACCACCTCCGGCGTACAGAAAGTGGAAGCCAGCATCAGCGGTGTCAGCTTGATGAGTTGAATCTTGCCGAACTTCACTTCACCGGCGGAGGTGTTGGCCGCGTTGACGTTGGCCCCCTTCGAAAGGAACAGCTTGACTGCCTCCAGGTTGCAATTGCTCGCTGCCCAGGACAGCGGGGTATAGCCTTGGTCGTCGGCAACATCCGCGTCCGCGCCCTTGGCGAGCAGTAGTTTGACGCTGTCGGAATTGTCCGCCATGGCGGCGGCGGTCAGTGCGGTGTCGCCCTGTTTGTCGGCGCCGCGATGGCCTGCGCCCTTCTCCGGGACAATGACCGCGGCGCCAGCGGCCAACGCGCCCTGTTTGCCGGTGGCGTTCGGGTCGGCGCCCTTGTCCAGCAGCAGCTTGACCGTCGCCGAACACCCGCCGCAGGACGCCGCGACCATCAGCGGCGTGCGCCCCAGCTTGCTGTGGGCGTTCACATCCGCGCCTTTTTCCACCAGCATCCGCGCCTTTTCGGGATTCCCCGCGCCCAGAATGAGAGCCGTGGCTTCCAGGTCGTTCTTCGCGTTGACTTGGGCGCCGCTCTCCAATAGCAGCTTGACGGCTTCCGGGCTGCCGAGTGCGGCGGCGTGCATCAGCAGCGTAGTGCCCCGCGGGTCGCGGGTATCCACTTGGGCGCCCTTCGCAAGGCGCGCTTTCAGCGATGCCAGATCGTTGTTCCGGATGGCTTGAATCAGCTCATCCGCGGTAGTTTGGGCGGAGGCCATGACAGACAGGCACGCCGCAACGGCAATTAGACAGAATCCCCTCATATTGGAAGGCTCCTCCTCCTTCTCGTGGGGCCTAGTATATAACAATCCGAATCCGAGTTACAGTGGAATGATCCGGACAGGGAGATCATCCATTGGCAGTAGCCCCACGGAATAGTGAGGCCGAACACAGCGCCGAACACATTATCGCCGCACCCACGGGCCCGCTGATCGTCCCGGCCGTTGTCTCTGGCGACGCGCAGCTCGTGCTCTCGCTGGTGGTGCCGACCCTGAACGAGAGCGAGAACATCAGCGATTTTCTCGCCGCCGTCCGCCACACCCTCGACCAGGCACTGCCCGGCCGCTACGAGGTCATCGTGGTGGACGACGATAGCGCGGACCGCACCTGGGAAATCGCCGCGCGTCTGCGCGTGGGCTTCCCCGAACTGCGCGTGGTGCGCCGCCAGAACGAAAGCGGCCTCGCCGTGGCGGTGATCCGCGGCTGGCAGGTGGCGCGCGGGCAGATCCTGGGCACCATCAATGCCGATTTCCAGCATCCGCCGGACGTCCTGGGCCGCCTCCTGGAGCGCCGTGCCGGCGCCGATCTGATCGTTGCCACACGCCACGGCGATGGCGGCGGCCTGGGCGATTGGGGGCTGGCCCGCCGCATCAGTTCGTGGGGCGCGGCGCAGATCGGCCGCTGGCTGCTGCCCCAGGTCTACGCCCGCGTTTCGGACCCGCTGAGCGGCTGCTACCTGGTGCGCCGCGAAGCCGTGGCCGGCGTGCCGCTCAAGCCTCTCGGCTATAAGAGCCTGATGGAACTGCTGGTGCGCGGCAACGTGGGCGAAATCCACGAGTGCGGGTATGAGATGCGCAAGCGCGTCCGCGGCCAAAGCAAGGTCCATGCCCTGCACCCCCTGCAGTACATCCGCCACGTGCTGCGCCTCCGCGCCGCCGCCCGGGAGCGAAGATGATGTGGCATAAGGCTCCGCCTTGTGCATCCGAGCGAAGCAAAGGTGGGACAGACGATCGCCTTTTGTCGTCTGTCGATGCCGTCGTGGTGGCAATGCCTGACAGACCACGAAAAGCGATGGTCTGTCCCACGAGGGTTGAGTTATGACCCGCCAGGAGAAGTACTCCGACCAAAACCCCGTCGTCAGTTTCGTCATCGGGCGATTCTTCCGCCGCCTCCGCACCGTCCTCGCGGAACTCGATCCCCACTCCGTCCTCGATGCCGGCTCTGGCGAGGGCGAGATGCTCCGCCGCGGCGTGCTGCCTGCCGCCGTGCGCCCCGTCTGCCTCGATCTGCGCCCCGCCTCCCTGGCCGAAGTCGCCGTACCCCACCGCGTCTGCGCATCGGTGCTCGCGCTGCCCTTCGCCGCCCGCAGCTTCGACGCCGTCACCTGCCTGGAAGTGCTGGAGCATCTTGACGACCCCGCCGCCGCCGTCCGCGAACTGGCGCGCGTGGCCCGCCGTGCCGTGGTCGTGTCCGTGCCCTTGGAACCCTATTTCCGCATCGGCAACGTGCTGCGCGGCAAACATCTGGGCCGTCTGGGCAATCACCCCGAGCATGTGCAACATTGGAATCTCCGCACCTTTCGCGCCTTCCTCTCGGGCTCGGTGGCCGAGGTGCGGATCGTCGAGGCGTTTCCTTGGATCATCGCGTGCTGCCGTCCAAACCAACTCTGATCTTCCTGCTGCTGGCCTCGATCGGCGTGGCGCGCATCACCGCCACCTACCGCGGCATCGCGCAGACCTCCGATGAGACCCCCAACATCGCCTGCGGAATGCAGTACCTGGACCTGGGCCGCTACGATTACGGCGCTTTCCATCCGCCCCTCGCCCGTCTCGCCATCGCCGTCGGCCCCTACCTCTACGGCGCACGCGCGCAGAAGCTGCCCGACCGCTGGAAGGAAGGCAACGCCGTCCTCAACTCTGCCCCACGCTACGGCAAGGCCCTGACCCTGGCGCGCCTCGGCATCCTCCCCTTTTTCCTGCTGGCGTGCACCATAGTCTGGCTGTGGGGCCGCAAACTGCTCGGCGATTGGGGAGCGCTCGCCCCCGTCTTCCTGTTCACCAACATTCCACCGGTGCTGGCGCACGCCGGCGTGGCCACCATGGATATGGCCATCGGCGCAGGCATCTGCACGGCCCTCTTCACCTACACCCTGTGGCTGGAGCAAGGCACCCTGCGCCGTAGCATCTTCTTCGGCATCGGCCTGGCCCTGGCGATCCTCTCCAAGTTTTCCGCCGTGCTCCTCCTGCCGGCTTGCATCGTCGCCATCACGTGCCTGCATCCCCGCGCCGGCCAGAAGCGCAACTGGGCGTGGATTCCCGTCGCCTGCCTCCTCATCTGGGGCGCCTACCGCTTCTCCTTCGGCCCCATGACCGAGCACGTCGCGAGCGACGCCGCCGGTCAAGGCGGCATCTTCGCCAAGATCCCCACGCCCCTGCTCCACGCGCTGGAGAGGCTTCCCGTGCCCGCCCCGCAACTGCTCGACGGACTCTGGCAGGTGCACAATCACGTCGACGCCGGGCACACCGCGTACCTCCTGGGGCGCCACAGCTTCCACGGCTGGTGGTATTTCTTCCCCGTCGCGCTCGCCGTCAAGACGCCGCTGGCCGTCCTTCTGCTCGCCGGTTTCGGCGTCTTGGCGCTGTGCCGCGCTACGTCCCGTGAGTCGCGCCGCGCCATCTGGATGCCGGCTATCCTCACCTCCGTGATCCTCGTGATCAATCTCCCCACCAGCCTCAATATCGGTGTGCGCTACATGTTGCCGCTCTACCCGCTGCTGGCGCTCACCGCCGGCATCGGGACGGTCTGGTTGTGGCGGAAGCGCCGCGCCGCCGCCATCGTACTCCTCCTGTGGACCGCCATCTCCTCCGCCGCCGCCCACCCCGATTACCTCGCCTATTTCAACGAACTCGGCGGCATGCATCCCGAGCGCATCCTGGTGGATTCCGATCTCGATTGGGGGCAAGACATGGCGCGTCTCGCCGCCGAGTTGCAGCGCCGCCGCGTCCCGTACTTCCACATGTCCTGCCTCTACACCGGCGACGATACCCGCCTCGGCCTCCCCGCCTGGGACGGCCTCGAACCCTACCAACCCGTCACCGGATGGATCGCCGTCAGCCAGACCATGCTGCAAAACTACGGCTGGATGGTGTCCCAGCAGCGCGGCCGCAAAGATCTGGCTTTCGCCTGGCTGGACCCATACCAACCCGTCGGCCGCGTGGGCAAATCGATTCTGCTGTACTACATTCCGGAGAAATAGTAGCGGTTGATTGGCGTCTCGCCCGACAACCTCGGCATGCGGTGCTCAGGCGGGGCGGCGCGCCGGGGCGATGCGAGGGGCAGGCGGCGAAGTCACTTCACGCGCCGCAGGAGCTTGTTATAGGCCTCGTGAGAACCGATCCAGAACCAATGGAACTCGTCGCCAGTGCGATACGCGATGGCGCGATAGGAGCGGCCCACATCGACGGTCCAAACCTCGCCCTTTGGCTTCAACCCCAATGAAGGGTGAAAGGGTTCCCGCTCAAATAGCGCGTACTTGGCATCGGCGAGCGCCCGGGTGTTTTTCGGCAGTCCGTCGTAGCACTTCCAGAACCCGGGTAAGGCGAAGGATCGGAAACTCACCGCCGCTCGCGGCCTTCAGCCATCGGTTTGGACTCGCCCCGGCCCACTTGTGCACGGACACGGTCGAGAAGCGCCATTCCCGCGCCGCCGGGCGAGAAGTCCTGTTCGAGTTCGAGGTCCCACTGGAGGCGATCCCGTTCCGAAAGCCAAACGGCGAGGCTGGCTTGCTGTTCCGATGGAAGCGCCTCAATCGCGTGTTGAATCTCGGTCAGGTTCATATCCGTATCCTACCGCGTCGACACGAGAGGTGGGCATCCCTACCGCCGAGCACACCGGCCTGGCCTCGCCCGATTGCCGCCACTGAGATTCGGAAGACGATATGCAGAGTTAGTAGTCCGAGATATACTGACCGTGCGTGGCTGCTGTCCCAAGCGGGAGGGATCGCAGTTGCGGCATACCTAGCGATTCTGTTCGTGTGTGTCGCGGTCGTAGAACACGTCGTCACAGACCCGATCGCGCTGCCTATTTGGGGCTGGATCCTAAGTCTCCCCGGCAGTGTCATTGTGGGCACGCCTGGACACATTTATTATGCGGTGGCTTTCAACGCCGTTGCGTTGTACCTGGGGGTGACCGTTTGTGGCCGCGCGCTTAAGTGAAGAGCACCGCACTCAGCCCAACACATAACCCTTCGCCACCTCGCCAAACGCCGCCAGTTGGCGGGACTGCCACTCGGCATCGCGGCCCAACTCGCGCGCCATCAGGTCCACCACGCGGGGGGCCATGCGGAGGGCGGCCTGGGCGTTCAGGAACAAGGCCCGCGTGCGCCGCGCCAG
>JADGNT010000303.1 GCA_017883345.1 Candidatus Solibacter sp.
ACCCCGCCTGTGCCGCGCAAGGCCGGGGTGAACAATTTCGCTTGGGACCTGCGTTATCCGGGCGCCAAAGGCTTCCAGGGAATGATCCTGTGGAGCGGCGGTCGCGGCGGAGCGGTCGCGGTGCCGGGCCAGTATACGGTGCGGCTCAGCGTCAACGGGCAGATGCTATCCGAACGTCTCAACCTGGAAAAGGACCCGCGCATCGACAGCGTGACCATCGCCGATCTCACCGAGCAGTTCAAGCTCGCCATTCAGATCCGCGACAAGACCACCGAGGCCAACGAAATGGTGATCGCCGTCCGCGAGTTCAAGAAGCAGATGGAAGAGCGTCTGAAGCAGAACTCCGACGCGGCGTTGAAGACGGCGTGCGAAGCCTTCGGCAAGAAGCTGAGCGCGGTGGAGGAGGAAATCTACCAGGTGCGCAACCGCAGCAACCAGGACCCGCTGAATTTCCCCATCAAGCTGAATAACAAACTGGCCGCGCTGGAGCGCGTGGTGGAGAGCGGCGACGGCCGGCCGAATCTCTCGTCGTACACCGTGTTCAAGGAGTTGAGCGATCGGGTGGCGGTGCAGAAGAGCAAGCTCGACGCAGTCCTGAAGACGGACTTGCCGGCGCTGAACCAACTGCTGGCGGACCGGAAGCTGAAAGCTCTGGAAGTGACGGCGACGGAATCGAAGGCCACTGTTAACTAAAGTTGACAATAGATAACATTCGGCCATCGCACCCGGTTACTTCCGGCATATCTTCGGTGTCAACCGCGGCTAAGTTACCTTTCGATCTATGCAAGTTACCCGCAAAATTGACACCTAAATACTCACGATATCCCTTTACCCCCCGGCATATTCCTGTCAGACTCGGACTAGTTCTTATATCGGGTACTTACAGGAGCAACGTAACCCATGCAACTTAGCAATCCGCAAACCATCGAGGCCCTGGTGGCCAGCATCGGACAGCCAGTGCGGGGCTCGCGTCATCGGGCCCAGGCCGTCGTAGATCCAAAACCTGTCCGCGCGCACCAGGCCTCGCGCTGCCCCCGCGGCTGCACTTGCCGCACGTGCACCGACAACGCTCGTTGGGAGCGTATTTTTCAGGAAAAATTCGCGGACCCCGGCTACTACTCGAACCCCACCACCAGAAACGGGTCCAGTCTGTCGGACTGCTAAAACCGGGGACAGACAAGCCTGACAGCGAATTTCCGGCAAAGTCAGCCAGAAATTCATGTCAGGCTTGTCAGTCCCCGCGCCCCCCATCCGCCCCATCCCCCTGGACCTCCACGGGTATTCCAGATATGATACGACCGTGCCGCGGCGTCCACCGGCGCGGCGCTGTTGGGGAGGCATTATGTCGAGCGATTCCAATCGCCGTAAGTTTCTGGGAACGGCAGCCGGCGCGGCTGCGTTCACCATCCTTCCGCGCCACCTGCTGGCGCGCTCCGGAGAGGTCCCGCCGAGCGACAAGATCACCCTGGCCTATATCGGCACCGGCACCCAGGGGCTGCGCGAACTGCTGCCCCTGCTGGCCGCGCCCGAAATCCAGGTGGTGTCGGTCTGCGACCCCTGCAAGCACCCGGCGGGCTATCGCGATTGGTCGCGCGATTCGCTGCTCAAGGACATCCGCCGCGCGCTCAACAAGCCGGATTGGCGCGCCGGCAGCGAAGGCATTATCCCCGGCGGCCGCGATGCCGGCCAGAACATCGTCGATACCTTCTACGCCAACCAGGGCTGCTCCGCCTACGCCGATTATCGCGAGCTCTTGGACAAGGAGAAGGATCTGAATGCCGTCAAGATCATGACCCCGGATCACCTGCACGGCGTGATCGCCATGGCGGCCATGAAGCGCGGCAAGCATGTGATCGTTCACAAGCCGATCGCCAACCGCCTGATGGAAGCCGAGCGGGTGATCGAGACCGCGCGCTCCACCGGGGTGGCCACGCACTTCATGCCCTGGGACTCCAACGGGAGCATGGAGCAGGTGCTCGGGTGGATCCGCGATGGCTCCATCGGCACGCTGCGCGAGATTCACAATTGGACCAACCGGCCGATGTGGCCGCAGTATCCCACCCTCCCCTCCGACACGCCGCCCGTCCCCGAAGGTTTCGATTGGGACCTCTGGCTGGGCCCGGAGCGCGAGCGGCCGTATCATCCCAACTACACCCACATGGTGTTCCGCGGCTGGTACGATTTCGGCGGCGGCTCGATGGCCGATATGGGGCACTACAGTCTGTGGACCGTGTTCCGCGCGCTGGACCTGGCCGGCCCCACCAGCATCGAGCCGATGGCCAGCCACGAACAGGTGTTGACCGACGGCATCGCCAGTGGCGTGAAGAACGATTTCTCCTTCCCCTCCTCCAGCATCGTGCGCTTCCAGTATCCGGCGCGCGGCCAACGCGGCGCGGTGGACCTGATCTGGTACGAAGGCGGCTTGCGGCCCCCCACCCCGCCGGAACTCGATGAAGATCGCAAGGAGTTCCCCGCCGAGGCCATGATGTTCGTCGGCGATAAGGGCAAAATTCTGGCCGGCTTCCGGGTGGAGAATCCGCGCCTGATTCCGGAACGCCGGATGAGCGGCTTCCCTGCCCCGCCGGCCGCGGCGCGCACGCCGCGCGAATCCGGGCAGTTATCGGCGGGCTTGCGCCAGTGGGCGGCAGCCTGCAAGGGCGGCGCGCAATCGCCCGGAAGTTTCCTGCATGCCGGCGGAATTTCCGAGGCCGTGAACCTGTACGCCGTAGCGTTGCGCACGCGCCGCCGCTTGTACTACGACGCGGCCAGCCGCAAGATCACCAACGTCGCCGAAGCCAACAAATATCTCTCGCGCGAGTATCGCAAGGGCTGGAGTCCCGACTCGATATGAATACCACCAGAAGGCAATTCCTCGGCGCCGCACCGGCAGCCCTCGCCGCGGCGCAGGCGCTGCACGCCGACCCGCTGGGCATGCCGATCGGCTGCCAGGTCTATCCGGTGCGCGACGCGCTAGCCAAGGATTTCGAGGGCACGCTGCGCGAGCTGGCGGCGATCGGCTACCGCACCATCGAGATGTGTTCGCCGCCCAGCTACGCGGAATTCCGCCCGCTGGCCGGCCTCTCCGCCGCGCAGATGCGGCATACCATCGAGGGCGCCGGACTGCGCTGCGAAAGCTGTCACTACCAGTTCCGGGAGCTGAAGGAGAACCTGGACGAGCGCATGGCCTTCGCCAAGGAACTCGGGCTCAAGCAACTGGTGCTCTCCAGTTTCGGACTGCCCGCCAGCGCCACGCTGGCCGAGTATAAACAGGCGGCCACGGAACTCAACCGCATCGGCGAGCGCACCCAGAAGGCCGGATTCCAACTGGGGTATCACAATCACAACAACGAGTTCAAGGAACTCGAAGGCGTGTTGATTTACGATGAGCTGATGCGGCAGTTCGACGCCAAGCTGGTCAAGATGCAATTCCAGGTGGCGGTGATCAGCCTGGGCTTCGAAGCCGCCACGTACCTGAAGAAATATCCCGGACGCTTCCTCTCGCTGCACCTGGCGGATTACTCCACGGCGGACAAGACAGCCGTCCCGGTGGGCTCTGGCGTAGTCGATTGGAAGAAGCTATTCGCCGCGGCCAAGACCGGCGGCGTGAAGAACTATTTCGTGGAAATGGACCTCAAAGCAATGAAGGCCAGCTACACCTATCTGCACAAGCTGTAAGTCTATTTTTTTAACAGCGGCGTCACCAGGAAGCTCTTGATCTCCACGTAGCTGTGGTCGCCCTGGATGATGAACGGCCCGGGCTCGGCTTCGTCGGAATTGTTGGCGATGGCGGTGAGGCCTTCCACCTCCACCTTGTCGAGCACTTTGACGCCGTTGTGAACCACGGTGAGCGTGCGGCCGACCAGGCGGATGTCGTAACTCTGCCACTCGCCCGGGGGCTTGCTGGCATTGACAGAGGGCGCGATGCGGCTGTAGAGCGCCGCCGCCCCGTGGGCATTCGGCGGCTTGCCGTAGTCTTCCAGAATCTGAATCTCGTAGCGCCCGCGCAAGCCGATGCCGCTATTGGAGCGCTCCACAATGCGGAAGTCGACATGCAGTTTGAAGTTCCAGAACTTCTGTTCGGAAATCAGATCGGTGGTGGGCGGAGCGTTGCGCAGGATGCCGTCCCGATAGCTCCACTTCATCTCCGCGCCGGGGTTCAGCGGCTTCCAGCCGGTGAGATCCTTGCCGTTGAAGAGTTCGATGGGCTTGCCTTCCTGCCAGGAGCCGTCGTCCTTGTCGGCGATGGCGGGGGCGCGCACACCGGTCCACTTCAAGGGTGCGGTAGAGCTGCCGGGCGTTTCCAGAGTGCCCTCCAGCTTGCCGTTGACGAGGCGCGCGCGGTAGACCGGCGCGGGCCCCTTGGCGTTGCGGCCTTGGTTGGCGATGGTGAAGCGCAGTTCGCCGTTCTCCACGGCGACGGTGTCAAGAGTGTTCATGTCGCCGCCATAGGCGCTGACGAACTTGCCGGCGGGCTTGGGCGTACCGACTCCGGTGAGTTCGACCCACCAGGCGCGGGGGCGGGGCTGGGTCAGGGTGGTGAGATCCCAACGGCCGTTGAAATCCGAATCGGCGGCCAGTGAGGGGATGGCTGCCAGGAGGAGAAGTGCAGAGAGTAGGCGCAGTGTCATGGCGAGATTAATGTATCACGAACGCGAGTCTTCAACGCAGAGACGCGGAGGCGCAGAGATAAGCGCAGAGTTTAATGCCACGGAAGAACTCCGTGGTGGAATGGGATGGGAAACCCGAAGACATGCCCCCAGGAATGGGGTCATGGCAGCCTGAAAGGCTACGCTACCCCAGTTCGATACCGCGTACGATGATGGCGCGCTCGCGGGCGTCGGTGGCATCGGGGCAGAGGGCGCGATCGAGTTCGAACTCCACCAGCACTTCGGCGCCGGGCGGGACGAGCTGCGCGCATTCGAAATCGCCGGGCCGGGTGATGGTGTGGGTAGCGATGACCGCTCCGGCGGCGCGCGCGGTAAGCGTGAGCGGCAACTCCAGATTCGGCGGTACGGTGACTTTCAGGCTCAGCCTTTGCGCGCCGGGCGCCACGGCGAGCGAGAAGCGCCGCGCCGTCCAGCGCCAGGCGCCGTTCTCCAGGACGTGCCAGCCACGAACAAGTTGGGTGACGGGCGGCGGAAGGAAGGCGCGCGAACGCAGCAGGCAGAAGACGCGCTCGTCGCGCTGGGTGTTCCAGAGGACGGAGGCTTCGTCGCCCACCACGAGCCAATCGCAGACCTCCCATCCCGAGCGATCGACCAGGGTGCGCAGGCCGGTTTCGGAGAAGATCCAGTAGTTGGTCTCGTCGCCGCGCAGACCGTCGCGCCCGGCCAGAAAGGCTACGGCCAAGTGATTCACCTCGGTGCGCTGGTCCGGCGCGAAGCGTGTGATGGCGGTGCTCAGCAGGCAATAGTTGGCGTGGGCGGCCAGAGTTTCGAGGACACTGTAGGGGTTCTTGAGGTGGTAGAGAATGCCGAGGCAGAGGGCGAGGCCGCTCTGGCGCAGGGGAAGCTGGAAGGGGCCGTCGAGATCGAGCGGTTCGATGCGGACGGAGGAATCGAGCGCAATCTTCAAGGCTTCGACGCCGGCCATGCGGTTGTAATTGGTGGGCGGGTTATCGATGGCGCAGACGCGGCAGCCGAGCGACTCGAATAAGAAGGCGAGGTCGCCATCGCCGCAGCCGAGATCGAGCACGGGCAGGTCGCCGATCAACGGGTGGAGAAAGCGGTGGCGGCCGGTGAGCAGTTGGTCGAGCAGGGTCAGGGCGCCGAAGCTGTCCCAGGGATACCAGCCGGGATCGGGCGGAGGTAGTTCGCTCTTGGCTTGGCGCAGCCGCTCCTGGAAGGCGAGCGCGCGGGCGATGAGGTCGCGGATTTCGAGTTGTTGGATGAGGGGCCGCGGGCGCAGGCGCCGTTTCCAGGTGGCAAGTGACACTAGCGCCGGGCGGTGTACTTGGTGAAGAGGCCGGCGATATCGGCGTCTTTCACGGTACCCGGGTGGACGATCACGCGATAGCGGTAGCGCAGGCTCTGGCCGGGTTCGATGGTCGTGGCGCCGTTTTGCGATTTGTCATTGGTGAACACGGAGAGGCCCCACGGATTGGCGGCGAAGAGGCCGTAGGCGCGGGCGTGCCAGCGCACCGGGTGGCGGGGATTCCCGGGGTGATCGAGGATGGCGACGCCGACCTTTTCGCCGTTGATCTCGCCGGAGTAATCGCACCAGTCCGACGGCTTGCCCCAGAGTTGCTTCTCACCGACGAGTCCTTCGGCGTTGGTGATGTGGGAAACGCCCTTGTCCTCCTGCAGCACGGGGCGCAGGCGGATGCCGAAGGCGCCGTCCTTGCCATCGCCGAAGGTGACCGTGGCAAGTGCGGTGAGAGTGATGTCCACGTCGAAATAGCGCAGCTTGGGATCGG
>JADGNT010000304.1 GCA_017883345.1 Candidatus Solibacter sp.
GTTAAACTACCGTGGAACGGATTTTCAAAACTCTTGTGAACGCCCTTCGACAGGCTCTCGGCATGCTCGGCCTGGTGTGGACTCTCCACGCCGCGGCGGACGACCGTCTGCTCCTGCCCGGCCCCCCCGGACGCCCCGGCGGACGCCTGGTTTCCGCCCAACGCACCGAGCCGAAAACCCTGAATTGGGCAATCGCCGCCGATTCCGGTTCCCGCGAGGTTCTACAGTGCTTGATGGCGGACCTGATTCATATCAACCGTCAGTCATTGGCTACCGAACCCGCCCTTGCCAAATCCTGGAAAGTGTCCCGCAACGGGCTGCATTGGGAGCTTGAACTGCGCCAAGGTGTCAAGTTCTCCGACGGCCACCCGTTCGATGCCGACGATGTCGTTTTTACCTTTCAAGCCATCCTGGATGAGCGGGTTCACTCCCCGCAGCGCGCGCTCCTCATGCTGGAAGGCAAACCCATCGGCGTGCATAAGCTCGACAGCTACCGCGTCGCCTTCGATCTTCCCCAGCCCTACTCCGTTCCCGACCGCCTCTTCGACAGCATTTTCATCCTCCCGCGCCACAAATTGGAAGCTGCCTGGAAGCAGGGCAAGCTGGGCGATGCCTGGCCGCTTGCCACCCCGCCCTCGGATCTCGCCGGTCTGGGGCCATTCCGTCTCAAGGAATACGTGGCCGGCCAGCGCATCGCCTTGGAACGCAATCCCTACTACTGGAAGGTAGATCGGGCCGGCGCCCAGTTGCCCTACCTGGCCGAACTCGTGTTCGTCTTCGCCGGCACCGAGGACAACCAGGTGCTGCGCTTTCAGGCAGGGGAAAGCGATATCATCAGCCGCGTGGGAGCGCGTAACTTCGCCGCGCTGGAAAAGGACCGCGAGCGCCGCGGCTACGAGCTGGCCGGCGCCGGCGGCAGCCTGGAATACAACTTTCTGTTTTTCAATCTGGGAGACCTGCCCGCCGGAATGGCGCCACAAATCGCCGCCCACCAGGCCTTCCTGCGCCGCCAGAGCTTCCGGCAGGCCGTGTCCGCCGCCATCGACCGCAACGCCATCGTCCGCCTGGTTTACCTCGGCCGCGCCGTACCGCTGGGGGGTCCCGTACCGCCTGGCAACAAGGCCTGGATCAATACCACCCTCCCGGCGCCCACCCGTTCGGTGGAACGGGCGCGCCAGTTGCTCGCCGCCGACGGCTTCAAATGGAGCCGCGAGGGCGCTCTCGCGGATCCCGAAGGACGCCCGGTCGAATTCTCCATCCTGACCAGCAACAGCAACCCCGAGCGGTCGCAGATGGCCACGCTCATCCAGGACGACCTGAAGCGGATCGGGATGCGGGTCAACGTGGTGCAACTGGAATTTCGCAGCCTGGTGGAACGCGTCCAACGCACCCGTGAATACGAAGCCTGCGTGCTTTCGCTGGCCAGCCCGGATGCCGATCCCAATCCCGATATGGCGGTCTGGCTCTCCAGCGGCGGCAATCACCTCTGGAATCCGGGGCAGAAGACCCCCGCCACCCCGTGGGAAGCGGAAATCGATGGCCTGATGCGCCGCCAGATCGTCACGCGCAACTATGCCGAACGCAAACGGCTGTTCGACCGCGTGCAGGCAATCGTGGTCGAAAACCAGCCGCTGGTGCCGCTGGTCAGCCCCGACCTGCTGGCCGGCGCGAAAAAAGATCTGGCCAACTTCCACCCGGCTCTCATCGAACCGTACACTCTGTGGAATATTGAACAACTGTACTGGCGCACCGCCGCCGGAGGCCGCAGGTGAGCCAGCCGTCCGAGTGGAGCAACACCCGCATCGTCGCGCAATGCCTGGCCGGCGATGAACGCGCCTGGAGCGCTCTGCTGGATCGCTACAAGAACCTGATTTACGCCATCCCGCTGCGCTACGGCGCGCCCCACCAGGATGCGGCCGACATCTTCCAGGCGGTCTGCCTGGATCTGTACAACGAACTTCCCCGGCTGCGCGATGCCGAGGCGTTGCAGGGATGGCTGATCCGCGTGACCACGCACAAGTGCTATCACTGGAAACGCCGTCAACTGAATCGGGAGAGCGGTCTCGATGAGGACGAAGTCGAGAAACTCAGCGCCCTCCAGGCCATCTCGCCCGACGTACTGGCCGCGGTCGAGCGGGAGCAACTGGTGCGCGAGGCCATCGGCCACCTGCCGCCGCGCTGCCGCGAGATGATCCAACTCCTGTTCTTTGAGCAGCCGCCCATGCCGTACCACGACGTGGCCCGCCGCCTCAACCTGGCCATCGGCTCGATCGGGTTCATTCGCGGCCGTTGCCTCAAACGGTTAAAAAAACTCTTGGAAGAGAGCGGGTTCTAATGCCCCAGTCTCCAGATATGCCCTCCGGTTTCGCGGAGTTGTTGGTGGATCTGGCGCATGAACCCACTCCGCGGCGGCGCCGCCAACTGCTCGAAACGCACCGGGACCTCTGGCGGCCGGAGACCGTCACCCGCTTCTACGACGAGGTGGTGCGTCTGCTGCACGTGGACATACAGCAGGCCGAGCGCATGGCCCGCGCCCTCTCGCTCGTGGCCGAACACCTGGGCGACGATGCCTCGCGGGCCGCCAGCCTGCGCGCCCTGGGCCATATCTACTACCGCAAGCGCAAGTACCAGGCTTCGGTGGATCTCTACCAGCAGTCGCTCGCCATTTACCAGCGCCTGGGCGACGCTCTGGAGGCGGGCCGGACGCTCAACAGCTCCCTGCAAAGCCTGATCTACCTGGGCCGCTACCCGGAAGCCATGGACTACGCCCAGCAGGCGCGCCAGATCTTCGAGCGGCTGGGCGACCGTCTCCGCCAGGCGCGGCTCGACGCCAACATGGGCAACATCCTCTACCGCCAGGACCGCTTCGAGGAGGCGCTGGAACTGTACCGGCGCGCCTACCACGCCTTCCTGGAAATCGGCGAGCCCCAGGATGTCGCCATCTCGCTCAAGAACACGGCCACCTGCCAGATCAGCCTCAACGAGTTCGGCGAAGCTTTGGCAACCTACCAACAGGCCCGCGCCTACTGCGTGGAGCACCAGATGCCGGTGTTGGTGGCGGTGGCCGACTACAACGTCGCCTACCTCTATTATCTGCGCGGCGAATACACGCGTTCCATCGAGCTCTACCGCGCCGCCCGCGAGGACTGCCGCACCCTGGGCGACGCCTATCGCGAGGCCCTCTGCGATCTCGATCAGTCCGAGATGTACCTGGAGCTGAATCTCATTGAGGAAGGCGCGCACCTGGCCGGCCGCGCCCAGAAGGCCTTTCTCAAACTCGGTATGGGGTACGAAGCGGCCAAAGCCCAGACCAACCTGGCCATCTCACTGACCCACCACGGCGATACCGCCGTGGCCCTGGAGCTTTTCCATCAGGCGCGCCAACTCTTCGATCGCGAAAACAATCGCGCCTGGATCGCCACCATCGATCTCTACCAGGCCTTGGTTTACCACCGGGACCACCGCCTCGACGACGCACTCGAGCTTTGCCAGCGGGCGCTGGACTTCTTCGCTCCTTCGCCGCTGTTTACCAAGAGCGTGCTCTGCCAGTTGCTGCTGGCCCGGATCCACCTGGATCGCGGCCAGAGCGCACTAGCCAAGCAAGTCTGCCTGACCGCCCTCGATCGCCTCCAACAGGCCGAAACACCGGCGCTCAGTTACCAGGCCTGGTACGTGCTCGGCGTCATCGAAGAAGCTCTAGGGGCGCCCGAAGCCGCCTATCGGGCGTACCTTAAGGCGCACCATCACCTGGAGAACCTGCGCAGCCATCTCAAAGCGGAGGAAATGAAAATCGCCTTCCTCAAGGACAAGCTGGAAGTCTACGAAGCGCTCGTGCGCATGTGCCTCGGCCGGGACCAAACGCAAGCCACTCTGGAGACCGCCTTCGCCTACATCGAAGAGGCCAAGTCGCGCAGCCTGGCCGACCTGATCGCGTTTCGTTCCCAGGGACTGCCGGCTTCGCGGAAGACCGAGCGCGCCCTGGTGGACCAGGTCAACACCCTACGCGGCGAACTCAATTGGTACAGCCGCACCATTCAGCTTCAGGAAGGCCGCGCCGCCAATCTCATGGCGCCGCAACTGGTCAAACTGCGCCGCGCCGCCCGCGATTGCGAGCAGCGGCTGGTGGAATCCCTGGCCAATCTGCGGGTGGAAGACGCGGAATATTCCAACCTGCAAACGGCGGGCTCGGTGCCCATTGAAACTATCCGCGCGTCCCTCCCGCAGGGCGCGCTGCTGCTGCAGTACTACTGCGTCCGCGACCGGTTCCACGCCTGCCTGCTCTCCCGGGACAGCCTCAAGATCGTGCCCTTGGGGAGCGCCTCGGATCTGCGCCGCGTCCTCCAACTCCTGCGCTTCCAGCTCTCCAAATTCCGCCTCGGCACGGACTACGTCAAGCTCTTCCATCACCAGTTGCTGGACGCCACCAACGCCCATTTGCACGAGTTTCACGAGCAGCTCATCGCCCCGATTGCAGACGACCTGAAGCCAGCCAGCCACCTGATCGTCGCGCCCCATGATTTTCTGCACTACCTGCCCTTCCACGCGCTGCCCGACGCCCGGGGACAGGCACTGGGCGACCGGTTTACCGTTTCCTACACTCCCAGCGCCAGCGTCTATTACCTCTGCTCCACCAAGCAGGCCGGCCTGTCCGGCGGATCGCTGGTGCTGGGCATTCCCGATCCGGTTGCGCCGCGGATCGAAGACGAAGTGCGCGCCGTCGCCGGTGTGCTCCCGGCGAGCGAGGTCTTCCTGGGAGCGGCCGCCACCGCGCAGGTCCTGCGCGAAAGAGGGGCGCAGAGCCGTTTCGTGCATATCGCGACGCATGGCTGGTTCCGCCAGGACAACCCGATGTTCAGCTCCATCAGCCTGGGGGATTCCCACCTCAACCTGTTCGATCTTTACCAGTTGAACCTGCCCTGTGAACTGGTGACGCTGAGCGGGTGCGGCACCGGCCTCAATATGGTGGTGGGCGGCGATGAACTCCTCGGTTTGGTTCGCGGACTCCTCTACGCCGGCGCCCAAGGCGTCCTGGTGACTCTCTGGGATGTCAACGATCGGAGCACGGCGGAGTTCATGAAGCTTTTCTATGAAGCCCTTAAGACCAACAGAAATAAGGCACAAGCAGCCCAGGAGGCGATGTTGGAAATTCGCCGCCGGTACCCCCACCCCTATTACTGGGCGCCTTTCGTCCTGGTGGGCAAGTATCTGTGAAAGCGGTGGGGAGGAGTGCGGCTGGTAGGGTGATCTCCCCCCGTACCGCCCTAACTTCTGACAACTTGTGAGTACTACCGGCGGTTCCTTTACACTTCAATAGGTAGGGCTAGTGCTCGCGAAAAAAAACACTCGTAACCTATATCGATAGGCAGCTCTTAATACCCCTTTGTATTGAACGGGGCAATATGGCGCCACGTCAGGAAACCAACCGAACGGGAGTCATCGAAATTATATGAAGCACTACGCAATCGATCAATGGGCGGATTTCACTCGCGGGCTGATAGCCCGTGAGGAACGTACGCAGATGCAGGCGCACCTCCACGATGGATGCCAGAAATGCGGCCAGCTCTCGGATTTCACAACGAGGTTGACCGTTACCTGCACCAGTTTGGCTGCGGACGCTATTCCCGAATCGACGGTTCGCCTGGCGCGAGCCATATTCCCGGTCCGGGTGCACGATCGTCCGAAACGCGGCAACCGCCTTCCCATCGAGTTGATCTTCGATAGCTTTCTGGTTCCATCCCCGGTTGGACTGCGCGCCACCTGGCAGGTAGGCTGGCAGGGATTGTATCGCGCCGGAGATTGCTCGCTAGACCTGCGCATCGAGCCGGAATTGAAGTCCTCGCGCACCGCCGTCATCGGCCAGGTTACCAACCATGTCCTGCCCGAGCTCGACATGGGCAACCTCCCGGTCAGTTTGAGAGCCGGCAAGCTGGTGGTGGCTGAGACGTTGAGTAACCGCTTCGGCGAGTTTCAGATGGAGTACGCCCAGCAGCCGCAACTCCAACTTTGCATCAATTTGCCGGATTCGAAAAGCATCCGTGTACCTCTGAAGAGATTCATCTCGGATCCACCGGCCGCCAAGAGCCGGACATCCTCGAGCCAGCGTACAGCGGAGAAGCAGTAGCGTCCAAAGGGAAACCAATCATGTTACGCAGACTACACATCTCGATGCGCATCGCCTTCCTGGTAGCGCTCTATTCTCTTGGGGCTTTCGCTGAGGACCGGTACCTGGTTAAGGGAACCGGCGACATCCACGATATCGCCGTACGCCATGGCCTCACGGTGGTGAAATCGCTGGCCGGTTCCGCGTCCGGCCTCTACGTTCTCTCCTCGAAGGGGGCCATTCCGCAGACCGTGCTGCGCAGCCTGTCGATGGATTCCGCCGTGCAGAGCGCCGAGCCGGAAAAGGCGGTCCG
>JADGNT010000305.1 GCA_017883345.1 Candidatus Solibacter sp.
GTTGACGCTGCCGGTGGCGCCGTAGATCAGCGCCACGCCGTACAGGAAGAAGGCGGTGGCAAAGCTGCCGAGCAGGAAATACTTGAGCGCGGCTTCGTTCGAGCGCTTATCGTCGCGCAGATAGCCGGCCAGGATGTAGCTCGCGATGGAGGAGATCTCGAGGCCAATGAAGACCATGATCAGGTCGTTGGATGCGGCCATCAGGCACTGCCCGGCGATGGAGAACAAGAGCAACGCGTGGTACTCGCTGGTCTCGGCGTTCTGCTGTGCCAGAAAGCGGTACGAAGGCAAGATGGTCAGCATGCCGACCACGATCACCAGGACGCGGAAGAAGGTGGCGAAGCCATCCACCATCAGCATGCCGCCGAATGCCGGTCCGCCGATGGTGTACGCGTAGACGCTGGCGCCCAGCGCGGCCGCTAGCGCCATCAGGCTGAGATGCCCGAAGGCGTTGGACCCGCGCTTGTGGATCAGGGGATCGAGCACCATGAGCAGCGTGCCCATCACGGTGAGAATGATTTCGGGCAGGAAGCGCAGGGCGTCCTGTGGGTTGAAGACGGGACTAACGGCAACAGTGTTCACTTAATTAGTCCCCCCTCGATGTGGGTTCGGTAAGTCGGCGGACAGGCCAGGAGGCCTGTCCCACTGCTGCACCCGGTAGGGGACGTTCACGTTGGTCTGTTCCAACACGCGCGCGGTGTTCTTGCCGACGGGCGGGAGGAAGCTTTGCGAGTACACGCCCATCCACACCATCATGACGATGAGCGGGAGGATGGCGGCCCATTCGCGTCCGTTGAGATCCGGAATGTGCCCGCGAACTTCGGGACCGGCCTCGCCGTAGAACACGCGCTGGTACATCCAGAGCATGTAGCAGGCGGAGAGGATCACGCCGAGCGATGCCCAGACGGTCCAGGTGAAGTTGGCGATGGCGGTTCCCTGCAGCACTAAAAACTCGCCGACGAAATTGTTCAACATCGGCAGGCCGATACTCGCCAGAGTAGTGATCAGGAAGGCGGCGGAGAGCCAGGGCGCGACCGTGGCCACACCGCCGTAATCGGCGATTTCGAGCGAGTGACGCCGCTCGTAGAGGATGCCGACGAAGAGGAAGAGTGCGCCGGTGGAGACGCCGTGATTGAGCATCTGGTAGACCGCGCCATCGAGGCCCTGCTGGGTGAAGCTGAAGATGCCGAGGACCACGAAGCCAAGGTGGGCGACCGAGGTGTAGGCCACCAGTTTCTTCAAATTGGGCTGGACCAGAGCGACCAGCGAGCCGTAGACGATGCCGATGATGGCCAGCACGCCGATCCAGGGGGCGCAGGCACGCGCCGCGCTAGGGAAGAGCGGCAGGCAGAAGTGCAGGATTCCGTAGGTGCCCATTTTCAGCATGACGCCGGCCAGCATGATGGAGCCGGCGGCGGGCGCTTCCACGTGAGCGTCGGGCAGCCACGTGTGAAGCGGGAAGAGCGGCACCTTGATGGCGAAGGCGATGAAGAACGCCAGGAAGAGCAGCATCTGCTCGCCGGCGGGAAAGCTCAACTTGCCGTTGGCCAGCATCTCCAGAATCGCCGGATAGCTGAAGGTCAGGGTCTTGTTGTAGATGTAGATAATCGCCGCCAGCATCAGGACGGAGCCCGCCATGGTGTAGAGGAAGAATTTGACGGCGGCGTAGATGCGGCGGTCGTGGCCCCAGATGCCGATCAGGAAGTACATGGGCACGAGAGAGACTTCCCAGAAGACGTAGAACAGGAAGAGGTCCTGCGCCAGGAAGACGCCGACCAGGCCGAATTCCAGCAGCAGCAGGAAGGCGTAGAATTCCTTGCAGCGATCCTTGATGGAGTTCCACGAAATCAGCACGCAGAGCGGGGTGAGGAAGGTGGAGAGCAGCACCAGCCACAGGCTGACGCCGTTCACCGAGACGGCGAAATGAATGTTGGGGGTGCCGATCCAGGGCACGTCGACCAGGAACTGCTCGCCCGCGGCAGTGCGGTCGAACCAGGCAAGCAGGCCGAGCGAGGCGGCGAAAATCCCGAGCGAGCCAATGAGCGCCCACAGGCGGCTGGTCCGCGCGGAAGACGCGCGCGGAATCGCCAGGGCGATGACGAACGCGGCCAGCGGCAAGAAGAGAACCAGGGTGAGGAGGTTCATCGGGGGAGACCTCCCAACAGGCCCATGGCCACCAGCAGGGCCACGGAGCCGAACAACACCCAGGTGGCGTAACTCCGGATATTGCCGGATTGCAGCAGGCGCAAGACGCTACCCACATCGCGGCAGCGCGCCCCCACGCCATTGACGATACCATCGATCAGCCCTGCGTCCACGCCCTTCCAGAGAACCATGCGCGAGCCGCCGATGAGCGGGCGGACCACGGTGGCCGAGTAGATTTCGTCCACGAAGTACTTGTTGTAGATCAGTTGATACGGGGCCTTGAAGGTCTGGGCGAGGGAATCCGCCATGCCGGGCTTGCGGAGGTACATCAGATACGCCAGGCCGATGCCGGCGAAGCCCGCCAAGACCGAGATGTACATCAGCATGGGGTTGCCGGCTTTTTCAATCGCGGGGAACATGGCTTTCAGGAACGCTGGGATCGGGAAGAGCCATCCGCCCACCAGCGAGAGCGCGGCCAGCACCGCCAGCGGTACCCACATCACGGCGGGAGATTCGTGCGCATGCGCCGTGCCGCGATAGCTGCCGAAGAAGGTCATGAACATGGCGCGGGAAACATAGAAGGCCGTCATGCCGGCGGTGACCACGCCGATCCAGTAGATGGCCGGCGAATGCTGATAGGCGGCGAGCAGGATAGCGTCCTTACTGAAGAAGCCGGAGAACGGCGGGACGCCGGAGATGGCGACCCAGGCGCAGACCATGGTCCAGAAGGTGATCGGAATCTTTTTGCGCAGGCCGCCCATGTTGCGCAGGTCCTGCTCGCCGGAGAGCGCGTGGATCACGCTGCCGGCGCCGAGGAAGAGCAGCGCCTTGAAGAAGGCGTGGGTCACCAGGTGGTAGATGCCGGCGGAAAACGCGCCGCTGCCGATGCCGACGAACATGTAGCCGAGCTGCGAAACCGTGGAGTAGGCGAAGACCTTCTTGATATCGTTTTGCGCCAGGCCGATGGTGGCGGCCAGGAAAGCGGTGAGGATGCCGACGATGGCGATCACGTCCATGGCGCCGGGAGCATGGGTGAAGATCACCCAGGAGCGCGCGGTCATGTAGACGCCGGCGGTGACCATGGTGGCGGCGTGGATCAGCGCGGAAACCGGCGTCGGGCCGGCCATGGCGTCGGGCAGCCAGACGTAGAGGGGAATCTGCGCGGACTTACCGCAGGCGCCGACCATGAGCAGCAGGCCGATGGTGGTCAGCACCCATTCCGGGGCGCTCGCGGCCTGATGGAACACCTTGTCGAAATCGAGCGAACCGAAATTCTTGAAGATGTAGAACATGGCCAGCGAGAAGCCGAAATCGCCGATGCGGTTCACGATGAACGCCTTGTTGCCGGCATCGGTGGCGAACTTCTTATCGAAGTAGAAGCCGATCAGCAGGTAGCTGCACAGACCCACGCCTTCCCAACCGACAAAGAGCAGCAGGAAGTTCGCGCCCAGCACCAGCACCAGCATGAAGAACATGAAGAGATTCATGTAGGCGAAGAAGCGGTAATAGCCCCCTTCATGCGACATGTAGCCGATGGAATAGACGTGGATCAGCGAGCCGATGCCGGTGACCACCAGCAGCATCACAATGGTCAACCGGTCCACCAGGAAATCGCAGCCGATGTCGATCGTGCCGCTCTGAATCCAGGTGAAGTAGTGCTCCTCGATCGACGTGTTGAGATCGCCCATGGCGAAGATGGTCTTCAGCACCCAGAGGAAGGAAAGAACCACGCTGCCGATCGCAACGGTGTTGACGAGGCTCTTGGAGAACCGGCGGCCGAAGATGCCGTTGATCAGAAAGCCCGCCAGCGGGAGGATTGGTATGAGCCAGAGTTGCATCGGTATCGATCGCTAGTGTTTCATCGAATTGACATCGTCGATATTCAGGGTGGAACGGCCCTTGAACACCGTCAGGATGATGGCCAGCCCCACCGCCGCTTCGGCCGCCGCCACCACCATCACGAAGAACGTGAAGAGATGGCCGCTGACCTCCTTGTGCTGGTAAGAGAACGTCACAAAGCTCAGGTTGACGGCGTTCAGCATCAGTTCGATGGACATGAACACCGTAATGATATTGCGCCGGAACAGGAAGCCGGCCACGCCGAGCGCGAACAGAATGGCGCTCAGGGTGAGGAACCAGGAAATCGGCACCGCGTTCATCATTATTCGATTTCCTTTCGCGCCAGTACGACGGCGCCGATAATGGCGACCAGGATCAGGATGGAGGTCACCTCGAAGGGCAGCAGGTAGGTGGTGAACAGCGCGTTGCCGATGTCCTTGGGCCCGCCGCCGGTAAAGCCGCCGAAGCGGACCACGGCGCTCTCGGGGAACAAGTACCGCTGCACGTAGTAGGCCATCAGGCCGAGAAACACAATCAGCAGGGGTGCGCCGGGAATCAGGTAAGAGCGGCCCTTCTTGGTTTCGGCGCCGGCGTTGAGCAGCATGATGACGAAGACGAACAGCACCATGATGGCGCCGGCATAGACGATCACCTGCGCGGCGGCGATGAACTCCGCGCCCAGCAGCAGGTACAGGACCGCGAGGGAGCCCATCACGCCGACCAGCGACAGCGCGCTCGAAATCGGGTGCGTCTGCACCACTACATTGATGGCGCATACCACCGCTACAACAGCGAAGATGAGAAAGAGTATGACGTCCATTTACTTCGTCGTCCAGGCAACCAGGAAGCTGGTCACCAGCAAATTGAGCATGGCCACCGGGAAGAGAAACTTCCACGTGAAGCCCATCAGTTGGTCGTAACGGAAGCGGGGAAGCGTGGCGCGAACCCACATAAACAGGAAGAGAATCGCACCGGTCTTCGCCGCGAACCAGAAGAGCGGCAGCAGCCAGCTTTGCACGATCGGCAGCAGGAAAACGCCGGCAATGATGAAGAAGATAATTCCGAAGACTGGGAGAGTGCGCTTATCGCGTTTACGCGCGGCGTTGGCGCCGTGATACAGGGCGGTGACGCCGGCGACGGCGAAAATCACCGTGGGCACGAGGTTTGCTCCCCACGCCACCGGCCACGGGGCCATCCAGCCGCCCAGGAAGAGCAGCGTGGCCATGGCGCTGACCGTAATCATGTTGGCGTACTCGGCCATGAAGAAACTGGCGAACTTCATGCTGCTGTATTCGGTATGGAAGCCGGCGACCAGTTCGTTTTCGGCCTCGGGCAGATCGAACGGCACGCGGTTGGTTTCGGCGAAGGCCGCAATCATGAAAATGATGAAGCTGATCACCTGCGGGAATGGCCCGTGCAGAATATTCCAGTGGAAGATGCCGCCCGCCTGGCTCATCACCAGTTCGCGCAGGCTGAGCGTGTTGGAGATCAACAGCGGGGCGGCGATGGCCAGCGACATGGGCAGTTCGTAGCTGATCATCTGCGCCGAACTGCGCAAGCCGCCGATCAGCGCGTACTTATTGTTGGACGCCCAGCCGGCGAGCGCGATGCCGTAGACGCCCATGGAGGACACGGCCAGGATGAAGAGCACGCCGATATTGAGATCGGTGAGTTGCATCCAGGTGATGACGGGGCCGACTTTAATCATGGGGCCGAAGGGGATCACCGAAATCGATAGCAGCGCCATGGAGATGGCCAGAAACGGCGCCAGCAGATACAGCGGCTTGTTCACGTAGGGCGGCAGCAGGTCTTCTTTGGTGAGCAGCTTGATGATGTCGGCCACCGGCTGCAGGAGGCCATGCGGCCCCACGCGGTAGGGACCGGGGCGCACCTGTACGTGGGCGATCACCTTGCGCTCCACCCATTGCAGGTAAGCGAGCGTGGTCAGGAGGACCGCGAGAACCACCGCGGCCTTGATCAGGGTGATGAAAATGAACGAGTCGAGTAGCTCCATTTAGCGGCTCAGGCGATTTTCCATAACGGAGTTCAGAACCTTAGAATACCGCCCGAGCGTGCCGGACGCGAACAGGCCGTTGTGGTCTGAGTGCACCAGATCGGGCCGGAATTCAACCCCTGGGTCAACGACAACGCGCCCGTTGACCGGCATGGTCTGCGCCGCGCCGCCGGAAGCGATCGCCGGCATGGGAATATCGTATCCGCGAACCGTCTGGCGGATCTCCGCAAAAACCGTTTCGGGCACCCAGGGGCCGAGCGCCGCCGCCGCGCCCATTTCGCGCGCCAGGAAGCCCATGATTTCGAGGTCGGTCTTGGCGCCCATGGTATTAATGGCGCGCGTGAGGCGCTGCACTTCGCCCGAGGTATTGGTGACCGTGCCGTTCTTTTCGTACGCG
>JADGNT010000306.1 GCA_017883345.1 Candidatus Solibacter sp.
TCGTTTTTCCGGTGCTGGGCGCCTGCATAAATCGTGGGGCGGTCCCCCTGGACCGCGGCCGACGCCCCCGTCGGCCTGCTCGCACCCTGCAAGACGCTGGCCCCGTTGTCCCAGAGGCGGGACGGGGGCGTCCCGCGCAGACCAGGGGGTCTGCCCCACAACTTCCGCAGCATTGCCAAAAGTGGAAAAACGAGTGGCATTAGCTTGCCAAGCTGCCCCACAATGGGGCACTATCGCACCACCAACACCGTGCCCTCGTGGGCCTTCAGCGAGACATCCAGCGCAGTTTGCCTGCCGTAGGTTTGGCCGCTCCACAGGTCGCTGACAACGCCAGAGCGCGCCAGCTTTACGGGGATCTTCGCCGCCTCGTCGCTCCAGTTGAAGACGCACAGCAGAGTGCGGTCCTTCAGTTTCACGGTGCCGACGGTGAGGTTCTCGTTGTCGAACTCGGCGGCGGCTCCGGTGGGCGGGAGGAGTTTCTTGAGCATGGCAAGGCGGTCCGCGGGGAGCGTGCTGAGATCGTCGCCAGAGAGCACGAGGCCGCCCGATGCCATGATCGCGCTGGCGTGGAAGCGGTACTCCTCCATCGGCATGGCGCCGCTCAGTGTGACGGCATCGGGATCGTTCCACCAGAGCTTGCCGTTCTGCCAGTTGCGCAACAGGTTCTGCCGCGCCACCTTCTGGAAGGTATCCCACTTGCGGCTGATGTCGCCGGAACTGCGCGAGCCGTGGATCAGGCCGAATGACGGCCAGATGGGATGATTGCAGCCCAGGATGAAGCTATCGCCCGCGCCGCGCAGGACCGCCTGCATACCCCGCCGATAGGCTTCGATGCGGGTGGCTTTGGCGTCGTGCAACTTGCCGCCGTGCATGGCGCCCCAAAAGTTGGCGTCGAGCTTGAAATAGGTCACGCCCCACTCCTGGCGCATGGTGCGGAAGACGTTCTCCAGGTGCCTCTGCACCTCGGGGTTGGTGCCATCGAGTGCATACCAGGGACCGCGGCGCCAGCCCTGGAAGGTGACCTTGCCGGCGGGCAGCGGCTTACCGTCCTCGCCCTGCATGAACCAATCCGGGTGCTGCTGGAATACGTGGCTGCCGGCCTCGGCGATGAACGGACCCACCCAGATGGCGGGCTCGAAGCCCTGCTGGCGGATGGCCTGGAGCACGCCCCGCACGTCGCCGCCGAAGGCCGTGCCGGTTTCCAGCCAATCGCCCATGGCGGGCTGGTAGCCGTCGTCAAGCTGGACGTACTTGAGCTCAGGCGCATCCTTGACGATGGACGCGAGATTGTCCATCACGTTTTTGGCGGTGACGCGGGAGCCGAAGCAATACCAACTGCACCAGCCGGCGGGCGGAGCCTTGAAGCGCAGCGGCGGATGGTTCCGGGCGATGCGCTCGGCGAGCCTGGCGAGCAGCGCGGCCCGATTGGGGCCGCTGGTGAAGGTGAACTCTTCGAGGTCCCAGGATTCGCCGGGCTCGAGCGCGAGGCCTTCGGTATCGAGCACGACTTCGATCGATTTCGGGCGCAGGAAGAAGCGGCCGCTGAAGCGATGGCAACTGGTGAAGCCGAGCAGCATGGTGTCGCCGCCGGGAGGGGTGAGCGTCATCATGCCGGTGACGACTTTGGCGTCGGCGGGCTGCGGGATCTTGTAGTGCTTCAATTCGTCGTAGGCAAGATCGACGGGCGTGCCGAGGGTGCCGGCGGTTTGGGTGAGCATCTGGAAGCTCTCGCCGTAGAGCGCGCTTGTCTCGGAGAGATCGTGCGCGATGCGGAAGAGCGAGACCTCCCTGACGTGCACCGGCGTCTTGCCGGTGTTGGTGAGGCGGGGACGGTAGAGGTCGCCTTTGCGGTCGCCGGTCAGCTTGAGGGCGGTGCTAGGCTCGACGGTGCGGATCGCGGATTTGGCATGCCAGACATCCAGCGCGGGCGCGGCGGAGAGGGCCACGGCACCGGAGAAAAGGAGGGCGAGAGGGCGAAGCATGGACAATACTTTAACGCTATTTGCGGGAGGGTAGGAAGAATGCCCCCACGAATGGGGGCATGGCAGCCAAGGATGGCTACGCTACATGTACATTCCGCCGTTGACGGCGAGCACGTGGCCGGTGATGTAGGCGGACTCTTCGCTGGCCAGGAACTTCACCGCGCTGGCGACGTCCTCGGGTTGGCCGATGCGGCCCAGCGGAACCTGGGCGAGGATCTTGGCCTTCACTTCATCGGGCAGGACCCGCGTCATGTCGGTCTCGATGTAGCCGGGGGCGACGGCGTTGACGGTGATGCCGCGGCTGCCGATCTCCTGGGCGAGGGCCTTGGTCATGGCGATCATCCCGCCCTTGGATGCGGCGTAGTTGGCCTGCCCGGCGGCTCCCGCCTGTCCCACCACGGAGGCGATATTGACGATCCGTCCCCAGCGGCTGCGCATCATCGTGGGCAGTACTTGTTGAATGCACCGGAACGCGCCGTTCAGGTTGATGTTGAGGACCAGGTCCCAATCGGCCGGCTTCATGCGCATGGCCAGGCCATCGCGGGTGATGCCGGCGTTGTTGACCAGCACGTCGATGCGGGTCTTATCCTTCAGCGTCTTGGCGAATGCTTCCTTGACGCTCTCCGGCGAAGTCACGTCCAGATTCAGGGTCATCGCCTCCCCGCTGCACGCGCGGATCTCTTCGGCCACTTGTTCGTTGCGCTCGATTTCGGGTGAGGCCACCACGATATCGAAATTCGCGCGGCACAGCGTCAGCGCGATGGCACGGCCGATTCCACGGCTGGCGCCCGTAACAAAGGCCACTCGGTTGAACATTCATTCTCCTCGGGAGGTTTTGGTCTGAAACTCAGGGTAACAACATTTAGCGGCGAAGGTCTCAGTGAATCGTCTCGGGATTGCCGCTCTCGTCTTCGTCGTCCTCAGGGTCGTAGTCGTCCTCGTCGTCCTCTTCATCGGATTCGGAGTCCGAGAGTCCCTCCGCCATGCTCATGGCTTCGTTGGCCGCATCGGCGATGTCTTCGTCTTCGGAATCGGCCAGATCCACCAGGATCGTCCCCGCTTCACGCGGGCGGATGGTGGCCACAGCCTCGATGGCGGCGAGCATCAGATCCTTGCCGGGGTTCGCTGAAGCGAGCAGTGCGGTGACGTGCGGCCAGGCCGCGTCCACCTCCCAAGTACCAGCCGCGCGCACTGCCTGGTAGTGGATTTCGGGGGCCGCGCTTTCCAACGCCTCCAGTATCTGCTGGTCGAAACCGCGCACATAATTCATGCAGAAGACGGCGGTCAGCTTCCACTCCTGGTCCTCGCTTGCATAGGCGCTACGAATCGCGCCGGTGTGCCACTCCTCCGGGGCCCGCACCGCTGCTTCCAGAATCCGCCGCCGCACCAGTTTGGGAACGCTGGAATCCAGGTAGAGCTTGCGCAGAGCCTGCTTAACCTTGCGGAATGTCTTCTCGCTGATGGGCACCGAATCGGGATCGTCGAATTCGTCGATAAACGCCTGCTCGATGGCCGGACCCTGGGAGATTGCCGCCTGGGCGCGCAGTTCCTCGGGTTCGGCGGCGTCGCCCAGGATGGAGAGCAGAGCATCGGCCAGTGCGTCGTCGATCACGGTGAAATCACCCGCCAGATCCGCGGCCAGAAGGCGGTCGGAAGCCTTGGCCTGCCGATTGCGGAGAATGCCGAGAAACATCTGTCCGGCGTTCTTCGGCCATTCCCACGGGGGGGTGTCTCGCAGTGTCTTCAGGTCCATTTGGTCCATTTCCGCCTTGAAAGTCAATTGTACAGCAGCTATGATTCACCTGAGTTGCTGCCATACTCATAACTTATGGCCTATCAGGATCTGCGCGAATTTGTGCGCGCGCTCGAAAAGAACAACGAACTGAAGCGCATTCCCTTCGAAGTGGACCCGCGTCTGGAGATCACCGAATTCGCCGACCGCGCGGTGAAGCAGGGCGGTCCGGCGCTGCTCTTTGAGCGGCCCACCGGATTCAAAATCCCGGTGCTGGTGAACGCCTTCGCGTCGATGCGCAAGATGGAGATCGCTCTCGAAGTGGATTCGGTGGAGGAGGTGGCTCGGCGCATCGTGGAGTTCCTGGAGATGCGCATGCCCGAGGGGCTCATCGGCAAATTGAAAATGCTGCCCAAACTGGCCGAGATGGGCGCGTTCTTTCCCAAGATCGTGTCCAAGGGACCGTGCCAGGAAGTGGTGCGCACCGACGGGTTCTCGCTGCTCGATTATCCGGTGCTCCAATGCTGGCCCGGCGACGGCGGCCGCTTCATTACGCTGCCGCTGGTGTTCTCGCGCAATCCCGACACGGGCAAGCGCAACTGCGGCATGTACCGCATGCAGGTGTACGACGAGCGCACCGCGGGGATGCACTGGCAGACCCACAAACAGGGCGCGGAGCACTATCGCCGGATGCAGCAGCAGGGAAAGAAACGGATGGATGTGGCGGTGGCCATCGGCGCCGACCCGGCCACTATGTACTCGGCGATTCTGCCGCTGCCGCCCGACCTCGACGAAATGATGATCTCCGGCTTCCTGCGGCAGAGTCCGGTGGAAATGGTGAAGTGCCAGACCTGCGATCTGGAAGTCCCGGCGCAGGCGGAGATCGTGCTCGAAGGCTACGTGGAACTGGGCGAGTTGCGCACCGAGGGACCGTTCGGCGATCACACCGGCTTCTACTCGCTGGCCGATGAGTACCCGGTCTTTCACGTGACCTGCGTGACCCAGCGCAAGGAGCCGATCTACACCACGACTATCGTCGGGCCGCCCCCCATGGAAGACTACTACATGGGCAAGGCGATCGAGCGCATTTTTCTGCCCCTGATGCGCCTGCAACTGCCCGAAGTGCGCGATATCGCGATGCCGCCCGAGGGCGTATTCCACAATCTGATTCTGGTCTCCATGCGCAAGAGCTATCCGGGACACGCGCGCAAGGTGATGCACTCCATCTGGGGAACCGGGCAGGCCATGTTCTCCAAGGTGATCGTGGTGGTGGATGAAGACGTGGACGTGCAGAACTACAGCGAAGTCGCGTGGAAGGCGCTGAACCACATCGACCCGGAGCGCGACATACAGTTCGTGATGGGCCCGGTGGATTCGCTGGATCATTCCAGCCGTCTGGCGAACTACGGGTCGAAGATGGGCATCGACGCCACCCGCAAGTGGCCCGGCGAGGGGTTCACGCGCCCGTGGCCGGACGTGATCGCGATGAATGCCGAAGTGAAGCGTCGGGTGGACGAATTGTGGAAAACGGCCGGTTTAGGGGACTGACAAGACTGCCATGGATTTCCGGCGCATTTTGCCGGAAATTCGCTGGCAGTCCTGTCTGTCCCCGGGTTCGCCCGGGTCTGTCCCCGGGTCCCCGGTCCCCGGTTTCCGCGGTGCTGTTAAAATAAGTCAGCCATGCAATTTCCCCGCCTGCTAGTAGTTCGCCAGAAGTTTCCCGATCGCAAGATCGTCGATGTCCCCGCCACAGTGCGTGCACAACTCGGCACAAGCGGTTTCGCCGGGCGCTTGCAGCCCGGTGCGCGCGTCGCCATCGGTGTGGGTAGCCGCGGCATCCACAACATTGCCACCATCGTGCACAACGTGGTGCAGTACTGGAAGGGACAGGGCATGCAGCCGCTGCTCTTCCCGGCCATGGGAAGTCACGGCGCGGCCAATGCGGCCGGCCAGGCCGAGGTGCTGGCCAGCTACGGAATCACCGAAGCCAGCATGGGCTGCCCGCTGATCAGCCAGTTGGAAGTGGTGTCGCTCGGCAAAACGTCCGACGGAATCGAAGCCTTCATGGATAAGGTGGCCTACGATGCCGACGGGGTGATGCTGGTGGGCCGCGTCAAGTGGCACACCGATTTCGCCGGCAAGATCGAGAGCGGGCTGTTCAAGATGATGGCTATCGGCCTCGGGAAATTCGCCGGCGCACAGCGTTATCACAGTTATGCCTACCATGTGGGCCTGGAACACGTGATCCGCAGCGTCGGCCGTCAGGTGTTGAAATCGGGCAAGATTCTGGGCGGCCTGGCCATTCTCGAGGACGCCTACCACAACACGGCCAAGATCGACGCCGTGCCGGTGGAAGCGATGGAAGCGCGCGAGGAGGAGAACCTGGCCCTGGTCAAGAGCTGGATGGCGACCATCCCGATGGATCTGGACATCCTGATCATGGACGAGATCGGCAAGAATATTTCCGGCGCGGGCATGGACACGAAGGTGGCCAACCGGGGCGTCCAGGGCCAGTACAATCCCTGGCCCAATACGCCGAAGTTCCAGCGGATTTTCGTGCGCAATCTGAGCGAGCACACCTACAACAGCTCGGTCGGCATGGGCATGGCCGACGTGGTGACGGAGCGCCTGGTGAAGCGCATCGATTGGGAGCCGACGTGGATCAATTCGCTGACCGC
>JADGNT010000307.1 GCA_017883345.1 Candidatus Solibacter sp.
CCATGACCGGCCCGAACAGCGCGCCCACCGCCGCCGTGCCGTGGCGCTCGAACAGGAACAGCCCGATCAGTACGCCCACCGACATCGGCACGACGTATGGCTTGAGTGCGGCGGCGCCGATTTCGAGCCCCTCAACTGCGGACAGCACCGAGATCGCCGGCGTCAGCACCGCATCGCCGTAGAACAGCGCGGCACCAAACAAACCGAGCATTACGATATATACGCGCCAGCGCGGATGGTCCTTCACCGATGTGGAGGCAAGCGCGAGCAGCGCCATAATGCCACCCTCGCCGCGGTTGTTGGCGCGCATGATCAGCGTGACATATTTCAGCGACACCACCACCATCAGCGCCCAAAAAATAGCCGAAATGCCGCCCAAGATATTCTCGGTCGCAAGCGGAATGCCGTGGGCGGGGTTGAACGTTTCCTTGACCGCGTACAGCGGGCTGGTGCCGATGTCGCCGTAGACGATGCCAAGCGCGGCGATGGTCAGCGTGGCGCGGGATTGCTGCAGGGTCGGGTCGTTGGACACTTTATTTTTTCCGGGAACACCGGGACGCGGATTGTGCTGCCGCGCCGCACAAAATGCAATCCAGTGGCGATTCGGCTTGCAACGATTGCGGACGCTTACTGCTAGGGCGCTTCGCTCCAAGTACTTGCAGTGACGCAAGACCGCCTTTGGCTCCGTCCCAGAGCCACGAAGACCGTGGGGGTCGCCGTAACGCAGGCTGGCCAGGCGTTCTTCCACGTCCAACGGGTTTTGCGCGCCGGGGACGTGCCGCGTAGCGTCTTCCACGCCGATCAGCAGCGTGCCCCCGCCGTATCGGCAAAGGCTTCGATGCCCCGCCGCCCGCCGAACTACCGTGGTGTTAAAGGGAAAGGCGGCGTGGTAGCCGCGAAGCAGGATAGAATTCGGCCACCATGAAATTGCTGCAACGTCGTCTGCTTGTCGCCGGCCTGGCGCTATCGCTCTTGGCCGCTTGCTCCGCGCCGGTCAAGCCTACGCCGCCTACGCCGGCGGTCGTACCCAAGGCCGCACTCAAGATCGCACTGGTCCTGGGCGGCGGCGCGGCGCGCGGTTTCGCTCACATCGGAGCGATCAAGGCGCTGGAGGCGCAAGGCATCGTTCCCGACCTCATTGTCGGCACCAGCGCCGGCGCCGTGGTCGGGGCGCTGTATGCAGCCGGCAACGGCGGTTTCGAGTTGCAGAAGCTGGCGATACAGATGGAGGAGGGCTAGGTCAGCGACTGGTCGCTGCCGGATCGCGGCGCCATCCGCGGCGAGGCTTTGCAGAACTTCATCAATCGCGCGATCGGCCAGCGTCCGCTGGAGAAGCTCCCGCGCTTATTCGCCGCGGTGGCCACCGATTTGCAAAGCGGCGAAGCGATGGTGTTCCGCACCGGCAATACCGGCATGGCGGTGCGCGCATCGAGCAGCGTGCCCGGAGTGTTTCAGCCGGTGAAGATCAACGGCCGTGAATATGTCGATGGCGGTCTGGTGAGCCCGGTGCCGGTGAAGGCGGCGCGAGACATGGGCGCCGATTTCGTCATCGCCGTGGATATCTCCGATCAGCCGCAATACGGCAGCACGAAAAGCACTATCGACGTGTTGTTGCAGACCTTCGCCATCATGGGGCAGAGCATCGGGCGCTACGAACTCAGGGATGCGGATGTGGTGATCCGCCCGCAGATATTGAGCCTCAAGGCGACCGGTTTCCAGGATCGGCACATGGCGGTGCTCGAGGGAGAGAAGGCGGTGGCGGCGGCGCTGCCGGAGATCAAGGCGAAGCTGGCGAAATTGCGCGAGGGTCGTTGAGGGATTGCCTTTACAAAGGGGGCCCCAAACACAAGGCCATCACGTGATGGCGGCGGCGCGCAGGGCGGTCATCCAATGCCGCCCGCATTCTTAAACTTTCAAAACCTGCAACTCACACGCCGCCTGCCTCACAGCCATACCAAAGTGCTGAAATTAGCAAGTCCTACTGGCGCAGTGCGGCGCGACGTGCTGCACTACGATGCGGGCCGGATCGAAACGCTGGAGCGGGCAGGTGTGCTGGGGCCGGCGGCGGGCAAGGCGGCACCCTCGGGGCAGTGAACGTTCGAGAGCGGTTCCGGCGCGCGGGCCGCCCCTTTGTCGAGGGTGAACTCCGGGCGTTTGAACGATCCGCGCACGTGAATGGCGGAGCCTAAGGTGAGCAGGCCGGGATTCTTCGGCCGCGGCGTCAGCAGCAGATCCAGCCTTTCGTCGCGCAGGTATATGGCCCCGGTGCCTTCGATGCGTGTCTGCTCCGTTTCAACCAGCAGGACGCGCGATTTGCCGTAGCCGTTGCGGAAATCGAAGGCTGCCATGCCGCAGCGGATGGGAATGTCGCGGTCGCCGCGCAACATCAGGCCGGCGATTTTGCCGAGATTGAGGCTGAGCTTGGCGTCGATCAGGTTGGAGATGCTGCCGCCTTCCAATTCGATTTCCAGCTTACCCGAGGCGCTGCCCAACACGGCGGCGATGGATTCGCCCCTGCCTTCGAACTGTAGCTTGCCTTTGAGCGCCCCGATTCTGCGCGCCGGCGCGGGCAGCTTGGGGAACAGCCGTTCCAGGCTCAGGTCGTGCAGTTCCAGCGCCGCGCGGGCATACGGCGGTTGCTTGCGCGTATCCAGCGTCCCTCGTCCTCTCGCGTGGCCTCCGGCGATGCCGAAATCGACGGGTTCAATCTGCAGTACGCCGTCCTGCAGCGCTGCGGTGAAGCGCAAGCTATCGAGGGCGGGCATGCCGGGCGCTTTGAGCTTCTTCGCATCCAGGCTGATGTGGGCGTCGAAGGTGCGGAAATGATCGGGCTTGAAGGCCTGCCGCGGAAACAGTCGATTGGGCGGGTTGGTTCGGGAGCCCGCCTGCTTGGCTGCGGCCCCCGCCAAGCTTTCGGCCGGATAGTCGACGCCTGCCAGCGAGCGCAGGTCGAACAGGTTGGCCGACTCGCTTCCCAGGTCGGCACGCCAATAGGAGCGCTCGTTGCGCAGATCATGAGCAGCGTCTCCCGCGAGGTCCGTCTCGCCAATTTTTCCGCGCAGCCGCGTGAACGTGTATTTGTCTTCGATCTTGACCACCTGCGCCTCGACGCCGTAGGGTCGGGAGACCGCCGGGCGCAGCAGGATGAACGGATGGAGTTGCGACAGAGTAGGACCGGCGATGCGCACGTTTGCGTCCAGGAGCGGCCGCCGAAACATGTCCGCGGCCATGCCGTCGAGGTCCAGCCGGGTTTTGCCTGCGATGACGTGGCCGCGCACAGGAAAGTACTGCCGAGTCTCCAGGAAGGTGAGCACGTCGCCGGTAAATGCCTGTGCGTTGAAGTCGCCCCCGCGGTAGACGCCCTTGATGTCTATCTTCTGGGTCAGCGGCTTGCCCGATTGCGGGCTGACGGCCACAGGCTCGAGCGCGCTCGAGGCGAAACGGATATCGAATTCACGGCTGAGGTCGGCGAAGCGCAGTGTCGTTCGGTACGCCTCCAGGCTCAACAACTTGATCTTGGCTGGGCCGCGGTAGTCGGGATTTATCAGGCGCCAGTTCCTCAGGCCGCCGGCCGTCCTTTGCATGTCAACTTGCGCGTCCTTCAGCACTATTCTCGAGATCACCGGGTGGTCTTCCCACACGCTCCGCAGCGAGAACGTGAACGACGCTTCTCCCGCCACGGCCATGGGCTGCTTGGTATCCGCCCACGGCGCGTTCTGGATATACAGGCCACGAAAGGTGACGGTGGGGTCGACGGAAAAGCCGAGCGCAACGGAAAGATGGTCAGCGCGGATTTCGCGCCCCGCTTCAGCGGACATGTAGCGCTCGAGTGCCGGGCGGAGCCAGTTCCAGTCGAATAGCGCCCACAGGAGGGCAAAGGCGGCGGCCACGCCCAACAGGATTTTGGACTTGCGTCCCAAGGCTGGCAGGCGTACTGGTGCGGACATAGTACTGAAAGTACCACACCTGCAAGGATTTATCGTTCAACGACAGGCGGAATCTGGTGAAGGGCGATGCCCTCGGGATGGGCCTTGGTCCTACCATCGAAATAGTTGCGCATAGTGGCGCGCGTCGGTCGATCTCAAAGGCATCGTGGTGCCGCTCGCATCGGATGCGTCGAACTTCATGACGGGCGCGATCATCCCGGTCGATGGCGGCGCGAGCGCCTGGTAAACTGCAATCGATGCGCCTGATCCAACAAGATATAAGTATAAACTTCGAGCATCTATGTGCATAATCGCCACACTACGCCAAAGGAGGGGGCCATGAGTTCCTACGTTGATTCCGTATTGGCCGAGGGTGAACGAATCGTCTATCGCGCCGCCATTTCCCATTGGAAGTTTTTCCTTTCTTACCTCGTCGGCGGCCTCTTCCTGTTGACTGCGCTGGGCGCTTACATCGCCACCGGAAACCACGCCGGCGCGTCGCTTGCTATGGTTGCGATACCGCTGGTGATCGGCCTCGCCGTGATACTGTCCGCGGTCATCCGGCGACAGACCACTGAACTGGTCCTGACCGACAGGCGAATTATCATGAAGCGCGGACTCGTATCGCGCGACACGGTCGAGATGAACCTCAACAAGGTGGAGAGTCTGCACGTTAACCAGGGCCTGATGGGCCGCATCCTTGACTACGGCGACGTCACGGTCGTCGGCACGGGCGCTTCCCTGGAGCCGCTGCGCGGGATCGCCAGACCGCTCGAGCTGCGCAAGAAGCTCGGCGGGGTCGCGGAGGTTGTCGTCCCGAAGAGCAATCCGTGATGCGCCGAGTGGCTGGCGGTGCTCTGTAAACACATTCCCGATCGCTACGACCGAAGGCAGTCCCTGTGGGACGAGCATCTGGTGCGCTACGCCGGCTGGTACTCGAGCGAGGCGCGCGGCCGGCCGCTCCGGGGCGCGCGCGGTTTGGTCTCGCCTCCAGTTGTGGTAGATTGACCCGTATGCTTTGATCCGAGCCGGGATGCCCATGGACCGTGCCAACGCCTACGAAATCGACCTGGACCGCAATCCGGCCAATTACGCGCCGCTGACGCCGCTCACCTTCGTCGAGCGTGCGGCCTCGGTCTATCCCGAGCGGACCGCCGTGGTGCACGGCGCGCGCCGCTACACCTGGAAAGAAACCTATGCGCGTTGCCGGCGCCTGGCCTCGGCGCTTGCCGGGCGCGGCATCGGCGTGGGCGACACGGTGGCGGTGATGGCGGCCAACACGCCCGAGATATATGAATGCCACTTCGGCGTGCCGATGCTGGGCGCGGTGCTGAACACGCTCAACACCCGCCTCGATGCGGATGCGATCGCGTTCATGCTCAACCATGGCAACGCGAGAGTGTTGATCACCGACCGGGAGTTTTCCGAGACTGTCGCGCGCGCGCTGGAGCAGGTGGTGCACCGCCCGGTCGTGATCGACATCGACGATAAGGAATACGATGGCCCGGGCGAGCTTGTCGGAGAGAAGGACTACGAGGCCCTGCTCGGCGAGGGCGACCCGGAATACGCCTGGCAGCCGCCCGCCGATGAATGGATGGCGATCTCGCTCAATTACACCTCCGGCACCACCGGCAACCCCAAGGGGGTGGTCTATCACCATCGCGGCGCCTATCTCAACGGACTGTGCAACATCGTCACCTGGAGCATGCCGCAGCATTCGATCTACCTGTGGACGCTGCCCATGTTCCACTGCAACGGCTGGTGCTTCCCCTGGACCATGGCTGCCAATGCCGGCGTCAATGTCTGTTTGCGCAAAGTCGATCCGGTGCAGATCTTCCGCCTGATCAAGGAGCACGGGGTCACGCATTATTGCGGCGCGCCGATCGTGCAAAGCGGGCTGATCAACGCGGATCCGAGCCTGCGCGAAGGCATAGTGCACAAGGTGTCGGCCATGGTCGCGGGCGCCGCGCCGCCGGCGGCGATGATCGAGGGCATGGAAAAAATCGGCTTCGACCTGACCCATGTCTACGGCCTCACCGAGACCTACGGACCGGCGACAGTGTGCGCCAAGCACGGCGAGTGGGCCGGCCTGGACATTGGCGAGCGCGCCGAGCGCAACGCCCGCCAGGGCGTGCGCTATCTGATGCAAGAGGGGCTGGCGGTGATGGATGCCGCGACCATGACCCCGGTGCCGGCGGACGGCGAGACCATGGGCGAAATCATGTTCCGCGGCAACATCACCATGAAGGGCTATCTGAAAAACCCCAAGGCGACGGCGGAGGCTTTCGCCGGCGGCTGGTTCCATTCCGGCGACCTGGCGGTGATGCAGCCCGACGGCTACGTCAAGATCAAGGACCGGTCGAAGGACATCATCATTTCCGGCGGCGAGAACATTTCTTCGCTCGAGATCGAGGAGGCGCTCTACCGCCATCCGGCCGTGCTCGTCGCGGCGGCGG
>JADGNT010000308.1 GCA_017883345.1 Candidatus Solibacter sp.
TTTATCGGCGTTTATCGGCGTTCATCGGCGGCCATTCATGTTTTGGCCTTTTTCAGCAACCTCGCTCGCTGGCGGGTAATTCTTTTACGGCTTCTGACGCGCGCGGCTCCGATCGGAGCCGCGACCGGGGTACCCTCTGGGTCCGGAGCGTTTGTTTTGCTTGCCCCGCGGAAATTCGTAGGTGAGAATAGAGGCACCATGACCAAATCCAAGATCAGCCGGCGTAGCATGCTCAAGGCGGTGGCGCTGACACCCGTCATGCAGCCCGCCATAGTCTCCCGCGCCATGGCCGCGGACGAAGCGGCCCTGAATGGGGTGGCGGGTATCGATCGCGTGGCCGTGTTGCCGGGCAAGACCTACCTGCGCGGATGGGCCGGCTACGGCGATCCACCGCGGCCGGTCCGCGCCGGCAGGGGCGCGCAACCGGTGGCGCCGCCGGTTCCCACCGGCCCCACGCCTACCGTGACCTGGAGCAAGGCGTCGGGTCCCGGGGCGGTGGCATTTGACAACCCCAAGTCGCCGATCACCACCGCGACCTTTACGACTCCCGGCGCCCATGTCATCAAGCTGACGGTGGAGAACGGCCAGGCCACGGCTTCCTCAACCTTGAATGTCCAGGTGGAAACGCCGCCTCCGGCGAAGCAATTGGATGCGGTCTACACCAAGAACTTCAAGGTCGCGAGTCCGCTGTGGAACGCACGGACGAAGGCCCTGATGGTCAATTGGATTCCGCATTGCATCGAGTACATCAATCGCACGGACCTGACGCAGGGTCCCGGTGGAATCGATAATTTCGTCGAAGCCGGAAAGGCCTTGCGCGGGGAGCCCCACGGAAATCACAAGGGCTATGTGTTCTCCAATGCCTGGGTGCACCAGACGGTGGAGGCGATGAGCATCGCACTGATGATCGACCCGCAGGGCGATGCGGAGACGGTCAAAGCTCACGAAAAAATGCGGGCGACGCTGGACGACTGGATTCCCAAGATTCTGGCGGCCCAGGAACCGGACGGGTACTTGCAGACGGCGTTCACCCTGCCGCGGGTGAACGGGCGCGGCGACGTTACCCCCGGCCCCTTCAAGCATTGGGAGAGGCGCGGCGATCACGAGGGTTATACGGCGGGCTATTTCCTGGAGTCGGCGATTAACCACTACCTGATGACCGGCAAGAAGGATGCGCGGCTGTACAATGCGGCCAAGAAGCTGGCCGATTGCTGGTACAACAACCTCGGTCCGGCGCCCAAGAAGGCGTGGTACGACGGCCACCAGGAGATGGAACAGGCTCTGGTGCGCTTCGGGCGTTTCGTCAACGACATGGAAGGCGGCGGCAAGGGCCAGAAGTATGTCGAACTGGCCAAGTTCCTGCTGGACAACCGCAATGCCGGGTCGGAGTACGATCAGAGCCACCTGCCGGTAACCCAGCAGTATGAGGCCGTGGGGCACGCCGTGCGCGCGGTCTACACTTACTCGGGTATGGCCGACGTTGCGGTGGAGACGCACGACCCGGACTATCAAAGCGCGGTGAAATCGCTCTGGGATAACATCGTCAATAAGAAGTATTACCTCACCGGCGGGGTGGGCAGCGGCGAGACCTCGGAAGGCTTCGGTCCGAATTACTCGCTGCGCAACGCCGCCTATTGCGAATCCTGCTCCAGTTGCGGCGAGATCTTCTTCCAATGGAAGATGAACCTGGCTTACCACGATGCCCGGTACGTGGACCTGTACGAAGAGACCATGTACAACGCTCTGCTCGGCTCAACCGATCTGGAGGGTACGAATTTCTACTACACCAACCCGCTGGATGCCAATGAGGCGCGAACTGCCTGGCACGTTTGCCCGTGCTGCGTGGGCAATATCGCCAGAACTCTGCTCATGCTCCCTACCTGGGCGTATGCCAAGAGCGCCGACGGCGTGTATGTCAATATGTTCGTGGGCAGCACCATCAATCTGGAGAATGTGGGCGGCACCGATGTCCAGATGGTGCAAGCCACAAACTACCCATGGGACGGCAAGGTCACGATCACGGTGAATCCCAAGGTTTCGAAGAACTTCAGCTTGCGGATTCGGGCGCCGCAACGCAATGTCAGCAGCCTATATCACGGCACGCCGGACACGAGCGGTATCACTTCGCTTGCAGTCAACGGGACGGCCGTGAAACCAGCCATGGACAGGGGCTACGCCGTGATCGCGCGCGCCTGGAAAGCCGGCGACAAGGTTGAGGTGGTGCTGCCGCTCAAAGTGCAGCGCGTACGGGCCAGCGGCATGATTGAAGCCACGCGGAATAAGGTAGCCCTGCGCTACGGCCCCCTGCTGTATAACATCGAGCAAGTGGACCAGGATATCACGAAGTCGCTGAATGCCGATTCTCCGTTGACCACCGAATGGAGAGGCGATCTGCTGGGCGGGGTGATGGTGATCCAGGGCAAATTCGCCGATGGCAGCCCGATGATGGCCATCCCGAACTTCGCGCGGACCAATCGCGATCCGGCGGCGCCTCCGCCTCCTGCCGGTCCCCCGCCCGGGGCCGACACGCGACCGCCTCGGCGGCCCGCCACCTCTATCGTGTGGATCAAGGAAGGGTAGTTCCAGTTGGCAGGCGGACCCAGAGGGTACCCCGCCTGCCCCACCCCGCACAAGGCGGAGCCTTATGCCACCAACTGTTGTGATTTCTGTGCGTTGCGACCCAATTCCCGGGCCGAATCGCGGTTCTGTCCGCGTCATTGATATTTTCTACTGGACTCCGTTGCCGGAAACTGCTAATCTCCCGCCAATGGCGCACTTTAAGGGGGCCTATGAACATTCTGCGCGACGAACTGAAACGTGACCTGATGAATCGCGGGTTTTCGCGCCGCAACTTCGGCCGGATCGCCGCCATGATAACCGCCGGAGCGACGCTTCCGTTCTATAACGAGCCCGCCCTGGCGCAGCTTTCCAAAGTCAACGCGCCGCCGGACGCCGTGCTTCTCAATGCCAACGAGAATCCGCTGGGACCTTGTAAGGAAGCGCGTGAAGCCGCTGCCGCGATGATTCAACACGGCGGGCGCTACCGCTATAGCGAAGGCGACCGGGTGCAACAACTACTCTCTGAGCAGGAAGGCGTGAAGCTGGATTACGTGCGGATCTACGCCGGTTCCAGCGCTCCCTTGCACCAGGCGGTTCTGGCCTTCACCGGGCCCAAGCGTCCTTTTGTCATGGGCGAACCCGGTTATGAATCGGGCGCCGGCGCCGCCGCATTCATCGGCGCCGAAACCATCAAAGTCCCGCTGATGAAGAACAATGCCTACGCCCACGATGTGAAGGCGATGGCCGCCGCCAGCCCCACGGCCGGCCTGATCTACATCTGCAATCCGAACAACCCCACCGGGACGCTGACATCGGCATCCGATATCGAGTGGCTGGTGGCCAACAAGCCGGCGGGCAGCGTGGTGATGATCGACGAAGCCTACACGCACATCGCCGGCGCTAGGTTCCACACCGATATGGTGGCGGCCGACAAGGACGTGATCGTTCTGCGCACGTTCTCCAAAATTTACGGTATGGCCGGTCTGCGCGCCGGCGCCGCCATCGCGCGCCCGGACCTTTTAAGGAAGCTCGGCGGGTTCAGCGCCGGCATGATGCCGATCACGGGGATGGCTGCCGCGAGCGCGAGCCTGGAAGCGAAGTACGTGATTGCGGAGCGGCGCAAATATATCGCCGGCGTGCGCGAGGAAACCTACAGCTTCCTGGAAAAGCACAACTTCAGCTACGTGCCCGGCAAGTCGAACTGCTTCATGATCGATGTGAAGCGCCCCGTCCGGGAAGTTATCAGCGCACTGCAAGCCGAGAAGATCTACGTCGGGCGGCCTTGGCCGGTCTGGCCCACCCACATGCGCGTCACCGTCGGCCTCGCCGAAGAGATGAAAAGATTCCAGGACGCCTTCCGTAAGGTGATGGCGTAATCTTCCGCGCCGGGATGGGACTTGGGTCCCCGGGCGGGGAACGGTACGCCTGGACGCGGTTGCTCGGGCATTGTTCGGGCGGGGTGATCGCGGCACCGATCGCGCTGCCCTACGGCCACGCCATGGCGTCCCTCATGGGGTTGCGGCCCGTGCTGGCATAGCGACGCTTCCCAGATTGACGTTGTGGGGCCAGTTTCCGCTAACCGCACAGCAGTAGGGCCAAAAAAGAAACAGCCCCGAGCTGGGTACTCGGGGCCTGCACTCAGAGGGAGGCGGTGGGAGGGGACTCACCGCCTGGGATGCTGTCTGTTGAATTGAGCCTAGCAGTTTAAGATCAAGTTGTCCAGTATTATTTTTGAAATATTTTGAGGGACACTGGCTCCGGAGGCGCGTGGAGTTTGAGGGATGCGATTTCAATGCGAACCGGTCGCGTTCCCGAGCAGCCGGCGAAGCGTGCTCCAAAAAGATAAAGGCCCCGAGTTGGGTAACTCGGGGCCTGCACTCAGAGGGAGGCGGTGGGAGGGGACTCACCGCCTTGGATGCTGTCTGTTGAATTAATCCTAACCGTTTAAGGCCTTGTTGTCTACTATTATTTTCAACTATTTTTGGGGCTGTGCCGCCGGCAGCCAAAAGGGCCCGAACCGGGCTATCGCCATGCCGCGAGGTGGAGTGCCGGGAACGGTCGAGGAAAACTGCTCGGAGAGTACTGGTTATTAGGACCACCAAGGTTTCTCGTACGCTATTGTAAATAGGTCAGATAGCAGAATTATGCCGGGCTGGCGTCAGGGGGCGATAGCGGCATCCAAATAACTAAAGACAGCTTGAGCCGCCGGAGCGCGCGTTGTAATTTGGCGATTGGAAGGCGGTGTCTGGTGATCGATACCTATGAAGACAGAACGTTCAGCGCCAAGAGCGACCGGGAACGACGGACCAAACGTCGCTTCCAGATCGATCAGGAAGTCCGTTATAAGATGCTCTACGGTCAGCGCATCGCCGAGACCGGCGTGGGCAGAACCATGAACATCTCTAGCGGCGGCGTGTGGCTCAGCACCGAGAACATGCTGACCAGCGGCATGCCCGTGGAGCTTTCCATGAACTGGCCGGTTCTGCTGAACGACGTCTGTCCGATGAAGCTGATGATCTACGGATGCGTGGTGCGCAGCAACGAAAAGGGCGCCGCGGTGGCGATTGAACGCTACGAGTTCCGCACCCAGGGTTCGCGCACCTTCCAGAGTACGGCCGCCGTCCCTCTGGAATTGCGCCTGGTTTAGCCCCACTGAACAGCAGTGGCCGCGCCCGGTCCTGGGACCGTGGCGCGGCCACTTTTCTTGGTCCGGCGGCGGTGCCGGCGGCGCCTCGACTAAAGCGCGCGGAGCATGCGGGCGGGCAGGGTGACAATCGCCCAGACCAGGCCGAGGGCGCCTTCCACGGCGATCCCCACCAGCCGGAAGGGCAGCAGGAACAGCCAAACCAGCGGATAGAGCACCAGGGCCGCCAGGGCCAGCGGCCAGCACAGCACCAGCAGAATACACCACAACAGGAACTTCATCTTGGGCCTCCTCGGGAAGCCAGGGTCTTGGCGTTGCTTTCCATTGGTCCCATTCTCCCCATACGTAAAAACGCAGGCAAATGTTCGAGTCTGCTACCATAAAAATCTTACCTGATGCTGCGATTTGAGACGGCTGGAGAGTCCCACGGCGAATGCCTGGTGGCTACGATCAACGGGCTTCCCGCCGGAATACCTATATCACTGGAAACCGTGAACCGGGAACTGTGGCGCCGCCAGCAAGGCTACGGACGCGGGGGACGGATGAAGATCGAGACCGACCGGGCGGAGATCGTGGCCGGGGTGCGCCACTCCCATACCATCGGTTCGCCGGTGGCGATTCTGATCCGCAACCAGGACTGGCGGAATTGGACCGAAGCCCTGCCGGTGGAAGATATCGATGGCGGCGAGGAAAAGCGTAAGCCGGTCACCCGTCCGCGGCCGGGGCACGCCGACCTGGCCGGGGCCATCAAGTACAATTTCCACGACGCCCGCTACATTCTGGAGCGCGCCAGCGCCCGGGAGACCGCCGCGCGGGTGGCGGTTGGCGCGATCGCCAAGGCGTTGCTGGGGGAATTCGGCATACAGGTGTTGAGCCACGCGATCGCGGTGGGGCCGGTCCGCCTGGAGCGCACAGCCGATTGGGACGAATTGGTGGAACTGAGCCGGCGCGACGAGATACTGCTGGGCTGTGTGGATGCGGCCACGGAGTTGCGCATGAAGGAAGTGGTAGACCACGCATACCGCACCGGCGATACGGTGGGCGGCGTGTTTGAAGTGGTGGCGCGCGGCGTCCCCGTGGGCCTGGGTTCGCACGTGACCTGGGATTCGCGGCTGGACGGGCGGTTGGCGCAGGCCATCGTCTCCATACAGGCGGTGAAGGGCGTCGAGGTAGGG
>JADGNT010000309.1 GCA_017883345.1 Candidatus Solibacter sp.
GCTGTTCGGCTATAAGGCCGGGTTCGAAGCCTACATCGCCATCCGCGACGAAGCCGAAACCAACAAGCTCAAAACGGTGGCCGCGCACTTGCAGGAAGTAGAGAACAACCTGCCGCTGGACCAGCGCTACCGCAACGCGAAGCTGGGCGCTTCGGCCGCGATCCGCGTGGTGAATGAAGTCTACGCTTCGGGCGATGGCGCGCACGGCGTGCGCACGGCGGCCTTCAATCTGCCCAACGACGAGCGCGTGATTTCCGAGAAGGGCAGCGCGCGCATCATGCTGAAGAACATTCAGGAAGCCAAGTTCGCCAGCATCCTGATCCCCATCGCCGGGCGCGTCCTGACGCCCGGCGCGAGAGAAGATCTCAGCTTCAATTACTTCTTCACCCACATTCTGGCGCACGAACTCAGCCACGGCATCGGCCCTCACCAGATCCAGATCGCGGGACGCGCCACCACGCCGCGGCAGGAGTTGAAGGAACTCTACAGCGCCATCGAAGAGGCGAAGGCGGATGTCACCGGCCTCTTCATGCTGGAGTACCTCTTCGACCACAAGCTGATGGACGGCCCCAAGTACGAGCGGCCGCTATACACCACGTATCTCGCGTCGGCGTTCCGCTCCGTGCGGTTCGGCGTCACCGAAGCGCACGGCAAGGGCATGGCGCTGCAGTTCAACTATTTGCTGGATAAGGGCGCTTTCACGGTGAATGCCGACGGCACGTTCGCCGTGGACGTGCCGAAGATGAAGGGCGCGGTCCGCGACCTTACGCACGACCTGCTCACCATCGAAGCGGAGGGGAATTACACGGCCGCGAAGAAGATGCTGGACACCCTGGCGGTGATCCGCCCCGCGATGCAGCGCGCGCTGGATGGCCTGAAGGACCTAGCCACCGATATCGACCCGGTCAACGAAAACAAAGAGTAAATCGCGATCTTCAAAAAAACTCCTTGACCTGTCTACAACTTCAGGGTTGAGACTGAAGGAAGAGCGATGTCAATGACCGTCACACGCCTGGCGCGGAGCTGCAATCTGGCGCGCAGCACGGTGCTGTACTACGAATCCATCGGCCTGTTGACGCGGCCCCGGCGGAGCGCCGGGAATTACCGCGTCTACTCCGAAAAGGATCTCGACCGGCTGCGCCAGATCTGTACCTATCGCGACGCCGGCCTGACGCTGGCGGACATTCGTTCGATCCTCGATGCGCCCGGCGGCAATGCCGCTGCCGTGCTACGCCGGAGGCTGACGGAACTCAGCGCCGGCATAGAGCGCTGGCGAGAACACCAGCGGGCGATTGCACGCCTGCTGAAAACGACCGATCGATTCAGGAGACTACCCGTGGTAACGAAAGAAAAATTTACCGCCATTTTACGCGCCGCCGGCTTCACCGAAGAGGACATGCGCCGCCTGCACACCGAATTCGAGAGCAGCGCCCCCAACGAGCACCAGGAATTTCTGGAGTTCCTACACATTCCGCAGGAAGAGATCCGCTCGATCCGGGCGTGGAGCCGGGAGAAGAGTTAGCCGCCCGCCGCCATCCGCCAAAGCCAGACCGGAACGCCGTCCTCCATCTCTTGGCACACAAATCGCAGGCCGATCTTTTCCAGAATCCGCGTGGAGGCGTTGGGTTCGGGCGCGGTGTGAGCCGCTACCAGCCTCACGTCGGGGAGCAGGCGGGCCCGATCCAGAACAAATTGCGCCATCGCCGTTCCGATGCCGCGCCCCTCGAAGCCCGGGAACGTGAAGTAGGCCATTTCCACCGTACCTTCCACCGGCGGCCCCTTGAGACTGCAAATGCCAACCAACTGCTGCGATTCGCCCTCGATCGCCAGATGTCCGAACCAATCCGGCGAAGTCTCCAGCGGGAAGCTTTTCATGAACAACAAGCTGCCTTGCGCCACGAGTTGCGCGACCTCGTGCAGGTGTACTCCGTGCCGCGCGGCAAAGTCCGCCGGCTCGGAGGCCAGCAAACGCAGCACCTTCCGCGTCGCCGGCATGAATTCCAATACACCCATCGTTCACTAATGTAGCGTGGGACAGGCCTCCTGGCCTGTCGTGCTGCAAACACAAAGACAAACCAGGAGGCCTGTCCCACATCCTAGAAAACGATTCGTCCCGTCAACTGCACCGAACGCGATTTGTTGGACTGCGCCGTGATCAGACCGAAGGCCGAGTTGGTGGGCGCCAGTTGCGGGAACGAGAACGACGGGTGGTTGAACAGGTTGAAGGTCTCGAAGCGAAGCTGGAAATAGCGTTTCCCGCTGTCGCTGAAATCCACCTTTTTCAACATCGACGCGTTGATCTCGTTGGTGCCGTCGCCGCGCAGGCTCGAAAAAGCGGGGGGAGAGCAGCTACGGCTACCGCAGGGTGTTGTTCCGCGGCCTCCCGTTGGCCTGGAGGAGCTGAGCACGGATACCGAGAACGACCCAGATGGGGCGGAAGAATTTGTGGCCCTGGTCCGGGCGCTTCGCAAGGAAGGCTCTCGGACCGTCACACTCTGATGGACGCCACCACGCCCGCAGTTGTGGATACCGACGTTGTGTCTTTCCTATTCAAGAATCATTCCCTCGCCCAGGCGTATCAAGTCATCCTTGCGGGTAGACCCTTGGCAGTTTCGCCGATTACGCTGGCGGAAATCGAGTATGGAATGGAAGCGAAGGACTGGGGCGCCGCCCGCCGCGATTTGATGCGGCGCTTTCTCACACGCTAAACACCTCTTCTACCGGACACGGAGACGGCTCGTACGTGGGCGCTTAAACGTTTTCGGGCACACGACGAAAATGGGGCGTATCCTGCCAGGGCGCGGCGTATTCCTGGCCAGCCTTCCCAAAAACGCGTAAGCACCCGCTGGTACGTGGGCGCGGGTCAAGAGCGGCGGTGAGAAGAAGGGCCGGCCGATCACGTTCGCGGATGCGTGGATTGCGGAAGCGGCCTTGCAGTTGAACGTGCCACTCGTCACCCACAACGCGAGCGACTACAGAGCGGTGGAGAAGCTCACGATTTTGACGGCCACAGCGGCGTGGTAGGCCCGGAAGACGGTGCGACCGTGTCCGCCCGAGCCAGGTCCGTGACCGAGTGAAGATATCGCTTTAATGTGGGGCAGGCTGGCAGCCTGGGGCGGGTTGGCAACCCCCAGGAAGCGCCGGTTGCCAACCGGCGCTCAGCTTGCCAAGCTGCCCCACAAAGGAACACATTCTCAGGGTCGCAGACCTATCGCCGCGCCAGGAGGGCGCCCAGCCAAACCGCGGCGTAGCCCAACGCGACGCTGCCCACGATATTGGCCAGCCCAATCCAGAAGCCGCCTTCGCGCACCGCCGCGTAGGTCTCCCATTCGAAACTGGAAAACGTGGTGTAGCCGCCGAGGAACCCCACCACCAGCACGAGCCGCCAGTAGGGGTGCGGTTGCAGGCGCTCGGTAAGCAGCGTCATAGTCAGCCCGACCAGGAAGCAGCCGGTGACATTGACCACCATGGTGCCGGCGGGGAAGCGGGCGCCGAAGCGGCTGGCGACGATGCTGCCCGCTACGTAGCGCGCCAGCGAACCCGCGCCGCCGCCGAGCAGGATCAGGAGGTACTTCATCGGGGCAGGTCACCAGGGCTCAAGAGGATTCCAGGCACTCGGCGATTTCCTTCTCCGCAATCGCGCCGCTCTTGATGACGCGCCAATAGGGCTCGGTGATATCGATGGTGGTGGCGCCCTGGCCGGTACAGCGCCCGCCATCGAGGACCAGATCCACGCGGCCATCCATCATGCCGAAAACGTCGATGCCGCTATGGCAGGTGGGATGGCCGGAAATGTTGGCGCTGGTGGAAATCAGCGGCTGGTCGAGCAGCGCGATCAGCCTGGTGGCCACTTCGGAGCGCGAATGGCGGAGCGCAAGGCGTCCGGTATTGCCGGTGACCTTGAGCGGGATCTTGGCGGCGGCCGGCACGATGATGGTGAGTGGACCTGGCCAGAAACGGCGTGCCAGGATGAAGAACCGGGCGGTCAGCTCACTGGCCAGTTCTTCGGCCATCATGGTGTCGCGGATCAGGATGGGCAGCGCGCGGTTGGGTTCGCGCCCTTTGGCCTGAAACACGCCAGTGACGGAGCGCAGGTTGAAGGGGTCGGCCACCAGAATGTACAGCGCGTCGGTGGGGATCGCCACCACCAGGCCGCGGCGCACGGCGGCGGCGGCGCGCTCCAGCGCTTCGGGCTGGGGATCCTGGGGATCGATTTCGACCAGGTCGGTTGCCATCTCGATCTATTGTCCGTTCCGATCTTAGCGGGCCTCGATGGCCTCGGCAACGTCGATCGCCATTTGGTAGCGGCCGAACGGGGCGCTGAGTTGCACGCCTTGCACCATCTTACTCACTCGGGAGACCATCTCGCGCGCGATGGCCACGCCCTCCTCGCGGGCCTGCTCGGCGTTATCCACGCGGCGCATGCGATCCATGAATATTTCCGGCACCGGCACGCGCAGTTCGTTGACCATGAATTCGGCGTTACGGAAGCTGGTGAGCGGCCAGATGCCGCAGAGTACCGGAATCCTGACGTGCTCGATGCGCTTGAGAAACGCCTCCAACAGGTCGAGATCGAAGACCGGCTGGGTCACCACATACTCCGCGCCGGCCTCCACCTTCCACTCAAAGCGGCGGATCTCCTCATCCATATTGAACGCGCCCGGGTTGGCGCCCACGCCGATCAACAGGGCGGTCTGCGAGCCCATCGGGTTGCCGCCGATATCCAGGCCGTGATTCAGATTGCGCACGATGTTGACCAGGCCGATGGCGTCCACGTCGAACACCGCGGTGGCGTCCGGATACGCGCCCATGCGCGGCGGATCGCCGGTGATGCAAATCAGATTGCGCACGCCCAGGCTGTGCGCCCCCAGCAATTCGCTCTGGATGCCGAGGATATTGCGGTCGCGGCAGCAGAAGTGGTTGACGGCCTCGATGCCGGCCAGTTCCTGGATCAACTGGCAGGTGACCTGCGCGCTCATGCGCGCGCTGGCGCGCGGTCCATCGGGGACGTTGATGGCGTCGATGCCGTGCTCGGCGCACATTTTCGCGCCGGCGATCTCGCGCGTGGCGTCGACCCCGCGCGGCGGCAGAATCTCCACGAAGGAGACGAACCGCCCGGCGGCCAGCTTGGCGCCCACCTTGGATTTTTCGGCGATGGGGACCGGGGTCAACGCGTGCGCCTTGACCTTCGGTTCCTCCACCGTGACCGCCAGTTTTTTCTGCAGCGGTTGCAGCGAGCGGGTTTCCGAGCGGATCAGCTTGATGTGGTCCGGCGTGGTGCCGCAGCAGCCGCCAATGATCTTGACGCCGGCCCAGAGCAGGCGGCGCGCGTACTGCGCCATGTACTCGGGCGAGCACAGGTACATGTTGCGGCCTTCGACGCGCATGGGCAGCCCGGCGTTGGGCATGGCGCTCAGCGGCTTGGTGGCGTACTGCATCATGCGCTCGACGGTTTCGAGCGTGGCCTTGGGGCCCACCGAGCAATTGAGGCCGATGGCATCCACCGGCCAGGAATTCATCTCGCGGGTGAAGGTCTCGGTGTCGGTGCCGCCGGGCAGATAGCCGAAATCGTCGATGGTCACCTGCGCGACCATCGGCACGCCGCCGCCCGAGGCTTCATGCCCCGCCATCACCGCCTCGCGCAGCTCATCGAGGTTGCCGAAAGTCTCGAAGATCAGCAGATCGGCGCCGGCTTCGAGCAGCCAATCGATTTGTTCGCGGAAGGCGGCGCGCGCCTCGGCGAAGGAGGTGGGTCCGAGCGGTTCGATGCGCACGTTGAGGGGGCCCACGGCGCCGGCGACATACGCACCGTTGGCCGCCTCGCGGGCCAGGCGCACGCCCGCCAGGTTGATGGCCTTCAACTTTTCGGCGAAGCCGAACGCGCCCAAACGCTGGCGGGTGGCGCCGAACGTGTTGGTTTCCAGGATCTCGGCGCCCGCTTTGGCGTACTCCTGATGGATCTGGCGAACGATGTCGGGCGAGGAGAGGTTGAGCTCATCGAAGCAGCGGTTGATGAACACGCCGCGCGAGTAGAGCATGGTACCCATGGCGCCATCGGCCACAATCACGCGGCTGGACAACTGGTCACGAAATTCCTGGGCGCGGGTACTGGTGGATGTAGTCATGAGAAACGGTCGCAAGTGCCGTTCGAAACGCGGGAAATGCGATATGTTTCATTTTAACGCAGGTGGCAAGGGGTGCGCTTCTGGGGCTACATCCGTTCCGTGGAGCGACCTTTCAGGTTGCAACGTCGGCGCCCGCGCCGACGTTCTTCGAAGAATGCCGGTACGAATACCGTCATGGCAGGCGGGGCGCCCGCTCTACGGCGCACAGGCACTTCGTTGTAGACATTGCAGGTGTTGCGGTAGTCGCGA
>JADGNT010000310.1 GCA_017883345.1 Candidatus Solibacter sp.
CACGATCGCCCGCCGGCCCACGCGCAGCATCTCGCGCAGCACCTTGCGCGGATGGCGGGTCTCCTGCAGCGTCTGGCTGAGGATCACGTAATCGAAGGCATGGTCGGGATAATCCGCCAGCCCCTCGTCGATATCGCACTGGAACACGGATACGCCGCGCGCGATCGCCTTCTGCACTTTGGCGCCGGAGATTTCCACGCCGCGCGCATCCACGCCCTTGTTGGACGCCAGCCACTCCAGCAACTCGCCTTCGCCGCAGCCCAGGTCGAGCACCTTGGTCTGGGGCTCGACAATCTCGCCGATGATCGCGTAATCGCTGCGGCCCAGCAGTTCGCGGACGAATCCCGCCTTCATTGCGTCTTCTCGAACGTGCTGGCCAGGAAGCCGCGTACCAGGTCGGTCTGCTCCACCACGTCCACCAGGAAGGAATCGTGCCCATAGTTGGATTCGAGCTCCACGTAGGCCACGTCGCGATTGCGCGAGCGCAGGGCGCGCACCAGTTCCTGGGATTGATAGCTGGGGTAGAGCCAGTCCGAACTGAAGCTGATCACCAGGAAGCGGGCCTGCGTCTTTTCGAGCGCGGCCGCCAGGGTTCCGTGGCCGTTGGTCAGGTCGAAGTAGTCCATGGCCTTGGTGATGTAGAGGTACGAGTTGGCATCGAAGCGGTAGACGAACTGGCTGCCGCGATAGCGCAGGTAGCTCTCCACTTCGAAATCCACGTCGAAGCCGAAACTGAAGTTCTCCTTACCGCGCAGGCGGCGGCCGAACTTCTCGCGCATCGAGTCGTCGCTCATGTAAGTGATGTGGCCCACCATGCGCGCCACGCCCAGCCCGCGCGCCGGGGGCTGCTTGTCGTAATAGTTGCCGTCGGCCCAGTCGGGGTCGGCCATGATGGCCTGGCGTCCCACTTCGTTGAACGCGATCTGCTGCGCGCTGTGGCGCGTGGTGGTGGCGATTGGGATAGCACTGACCACGGATTCCGGGTAGGCGGCCGCCCACTCCAGCGCCTGCATGCCGCCCATCGATCCGCCGGAAACGGCGAGCAGGCGTTGGATGCCGAAGGAATCGATCAGCATCTTCTGTAAGCGCACCATGTCGCCGATGGTGATCACCGGAAACGACATGGCATACGGGCAGCCGGTGGCGGGATTGAGGGAGGAAGGTCCGGTGGTGCCGCGGCATCCGCCGAGCACGTTGGAGCAAATCACGAAGTACTTGTTGGTGTCGAACGCCTTGCCGGGGCCGATCATGTTGTCCCACCAGCCGGGCTTGCCGGTTTCGGCGCTGATGCCGGCCGCGTGGGCATCGCCGGAGAACGCGTGCAGCACCACGATGGCGTTGGTTTTCGCCGCGTTCAATTCGCCATAAGTCTCGTATGCCACCTCGACTGGCCCGAGCGTCGTGCCGTTATCGAGAGCGATGCAGTCGAACCGTACAGTATTGGCCGCAACGATCATGGCTGGAGTGTCTTCATGATAACAAAGCCGGTCGCCGGGAACCGGCTTCCCCAGTTCGGTTAAGCACCCCGCGGAACGGTCCCCCGCCTCGCGCGTGCCATAATAGCCCCAGTGAAGCTGTCCGCCGGCAAAATGAAGCGCATGAGAGCGCTCGCCAACGAACGCGGTGTCATCGCCGCCTGCGCCATGGATCAGCGAGGCAATCTGCAGAAAGCCCTGTCCACCGCGCGCGGCGTCGATGTGCACGAAATTACGCCGGCCATGATGAGCGAATTCAAGGTCGCGGTGAGCCGCATTCTCACGCCGCATGCCAGCGCCATTCTGCTGGACCCGGAGTTCGGCCTGGAAGCCGGACGCGCGCGCGCCTCCAACGCCGGACTGCTGCTGGCCTACGAACTCTCCGGCTACGACAATACCCGTCCCGGCCGCCTGCCCGATCTGCTGCCACACGTTTCGGTCAAGCGGCTGGTGGATTGGGGCGCCGACGCGGTCAAGATCCTGATCTACTACTCTCCGTTCGACGACGCCTCCGTCAACGATGTGAAACACGCGTTCATGGAGCGCATCGGCGCCGAGTGCGAGACCTACGAGATCCCGTTCTTCCTCGAAATGGTGGGCTACGACCCGAAGGGCGGCGACGAAAAGGGCCTGGAGTATGCCCGCCAGAAGCCGGAGATCGTCAAGCAGAGCATGCAGGTGTTCTCGCGTCCGGAGTTCCGCGTGGACGTGCTGAAAGTGGAAGTGCCCATCAATGCGGAATTCGTGGAGGGCTGCGCGGTTTACAGGGGGCAGAAGGCCTATACGCGGGAGGAAGCGCGCCAGCACTTCCGCGAGGCCGCGGCGATGGCCGCCAAACCGTTCATTTATCTCTCGGCCGGCGTGAGCAATCCCCAGTTCATCGAATCGCTGGCGATTGCCAGCGAGGCGGGCACGGACTACTCCGGCGTACTCTGCGGGCGCGCCACCTGGAAAGACGGCATTCCGGTGTACGCCAAGCAGGGGCTCAAAGCGCTCGAAGAGTGGTTGCAGCGCGACGGAGTGCGCAACATCAACGCGGTCAATGCGGCCATACAATCCGCCCGCCCGTGGTACGCGAAGCTGGGAATTTCGCCGACGGACTGACCTTTGTAGAGTCGGCTTTCAGCCGGCCATGCCCGCTTTCGAGCGGGCATATCCAGGCCGGAAGAGACCTCGGCGCGAATGCCGAGGTGGCCGCCTGGAAAGGCGACTCTACAGCCCTACCCCTTTTGCAGGAACTGGGGCGCCAGGCCGATCATGGCCATGCCGCAGAGCAACAGCACCAGCATCAACGTTCCCAGCAGCTTCACGCGCACGTCGCTGTCCTTGAATTCGCGGAAGACCAGGATGCCCCACAGCGCTGCCAGCACCGGCGATCCCTGGGCCAGCATAAAGTGGAGCATCGGTCCGCCCTGAATCGCTTCCGGAACGCTGGTACACACCCACGCCAACACTATGCCGGCGTACCAGACGACTCCCGATACGAGGCCCGCCAGGTGCTGCTTCAGACGGCCATTGAGGTACCCGCCGAATTCCACCGGGTCCCCTTCCACCGGCAGATTCATGAAGAAGATATCGTAGACGAAGCTGGAAAAAAACACTCCGAACGCGAAAATAAAGCCGATCGCGTAGGGCCCCAATCCCAGGTCGCCCTGGCGCGCTTTGTCCAGCAGCGGGGTGAATCCGCCGATCAGAAGGCCGGCCGCCAGGGCAAGAACAATCCCCTTCAGCGGACGCGGACGCCGCGTGCTCTTGGCCTGCCCGGCACGCGCCAGCGCTTCATGCCGCGCCACCCCCATCATCCGGTAGGACACCGCGTTGACCAGAATCGATGTCAGAATCAACAGGCAGCCCATCCCGAGCAGCAGCGAATTGCCGGCCGGCCGGCCGGCGATGCCCAGACCGGTCCCGAACAGCAGCGCCATTCCCATTCCCATGGGAAACGCCAGCGCCAGGCCGCATGCCGATATCGCCGCCATCAGCAGCATGTTTCCCAGGTTGAAGATCAGGCCGGCGATAAAGACGTACATCCACTGCCGTTTCCCGGCGTGCTGCAAATCGTCGATGAAATTGAACCCGTCGTATCCGATGTTGCCCACCGTGAACGCGAAAATCACGGAAGCCAACATCAACCCGATGGCGAAATCGAGGTAAAACAACTCGAAACGCCACTTTCCGGCGAACTTGAAAAAGCTCGCCCAGGATCCCAGGCATAGCAAGCTCAGGACCATCAAGAACAAGACCGCGGGATAACTTTGTGGCAGGATCATGAATCAGGTCCGGAAGTGTGAGAGTACAACGTCCGGGGAGTGCGGGTCAACCGGTACCCCTGGGGACTGACAAGACTGACATGATTTTCCGGCGCTCTTTGCCGGAAAATCGCTGGCAGTCCTGTCTGTCCCCGGGTCCTCTCCCTACGGAGCGGGCTCCAAATAGGCGCGCCCGCCGGGGCCAGGCACCACCTGGAGCGCCTTCGGCTGCTGCTCGCAATCGGGCAACGGGGTGACGGAATAATAATTCAGCCCGTACTCCCAATCGCGCTTGACATTCCCAATACAGACCTCGCCTGCCCGCCCGCCGATCTCCCGCCACAAACCGCGGGCGGAGACATGGCGGTCCAATTCCGGCGTGGCGACGGTCTTCAAATAACCGATCCCCACCGCCGCCCCCGCGGCCACGGCGAGCACGGCCGCCACGCGCTTGCCGCGCGCTTCCAGCAGCCACGCCCCTAGCGCCACCGCGGCCGCCGCCAGCCACACTGCCTGGAACTCCGGACGCGGGGCGCGCGCGAGCCCGTTCAGCACCGCGGCCGGCAGCACCTGCGCCGTAATCGGAAAGGCCACCAGCAGCGCGCCACAGCCGGCCAGCCATACCCGCGCATCCACCGCCTCATCCAGCGCCAGCGCCATCAAGGCCGCCGCCGCCGGCAGCAGCGGCAGAATGTACCCCGGCAGCTTATTGATAGAGAGCGAAAAGAGCACCAGCACCACCAGCACCCAGACGGCGAGGAATACCCGCTGCCGGTCCCGATAAACCGATCGCCTGGCCATCAGCCCCAGCAATGGCGTCCAGGGCAGCAGCCCCACCACCAGAACCGGCAGGTAAAACCACCCCGGCCGTCCATGCATCAGCGCGCCAGAGGTGACCCGCGAAAAGTGGTGGACCACGAAGAACTCGTGGATAAACGTCCACCCGTTGCGCCAGTAGCACAGTGCGTACCACGGGAGCGCCACCAGAAAAAACGGCAGCACCACGCGCCAACGCAGCCAATCCCGCACCTGACGCCCCATCAGCAGCGGCGCCGCCAGCGCCAGCGGGACCAGCCCTTTGGCCAGCACCGCGAGCCCGAACATCGCCGCCGCCGCCGGCAGTTGCCGCGTGTCGCGCCGTGCCACCCACGGCAGGGCGAGCAGCATCGCCGCCGAGAAGGTGGCCGCCAACGGCAGGTCGGCGACCCCATTCTGGCTATACGCCACCCACATCCCGCTGCTGCCCAGAATCAAGCTGGCCAGCCACGCCGCGCGGCCGCCGAATTCGCGCCGCAGCGTCCACCAATAGAAAGCCAGGAACCCCACGGCCAGCAGCGCGCCCGGCAATCGGGGTGCGAGTTCCGTGTTCAGCCCCAGGCGAAACCCCAGGCCGCTCAGCCAATAAAGCAGCGCCGGTTTCTCGAACCAGGGCGCGCCCCACAACCGCGGCGTAATCCAATCCCCGCTGCGCGCCATCTCGCGCGCCACCGACGCATACCGCGGCTCGTCCGGCCCGAGCAAGCCCGTCGCGCTCAGATCGTAGAAGTAGACCAGGTATGCCAGCGGGAGAACCACCCAAAGCAAACGCGGGATTTTCCGGGGCACCCTCTCAGTATGCGGCACCCCGGCGCGGCAACGCTACTTCTTGACCGCTCCCGCGATGATCCCTCTACTTGGCCCGCGCAGCCGGCGGCTCCGCTTCCGTGGCCGGCTCGGCGGATTTCCAATAGTCGGCCTTCGCCTCCACTGTTGGTATGTGGGCGCTCACCAGGACGTTCCCTTCCAGGACGACGCTCTTCAACTCGCCGGGACCGGTGGAGAGAAAGGTGCCGGTCCCCGGGAACGCGCGGCTGGCACGCACGATCGCCCCGGGACTGCGGTCGAGCCGCACCACCGGAGCGTCCGCCAGCGGCGTGCGGGTCGCGATGTTGTCGAGTTCGAGCTCGCGCGACTCGCGGACCAGAAAGGCCGGTCCGCTTTCCGCGTTGATCTGCACGTTGTGCAGCTCCATCCCCGCGGTGTGCATGGCCTTCATGCCCGCCTTGCCCGAGGCCACGACGTTTGAGATGCGCAGGCCGGAGATCGGCATTTCGGGCAGCCCTTCGATATTGATGGCCACGCGCGCGCGGCGGATGCTCATGTTGCCGATGGCGATGTCGCGGAACACCGGTGTTCGGTTCGACACCGCTTCCGGGGCCTCGCGCCGCACCTCGCCCTCCATCAGGTAGTAGCTGGTGATGTTGATCGCCTGGCCAACATCGTCCATCACCCAATTATCGAAACGCACGTTCTCGATGCCGCCGCCGCGGCCGCGCCGGCTCTTCATCCGCACGCCCATTTGCGTCCCGGAGCAGGTCATGTTGCTGGCCACCAGGTTGCGAATCCAGCCCGACGTCTCGCTGCCGATCGTCACCGCGCCGTGCGCGCGATGCACCGTGCAGCCGGTGATCGCGATGTTCTCGCTCGGGCGGTTTACGCGCAGCCCGTCGCCGTCCTTCCCGGCTTTGATCACGATGCCGTCGTCGCCGGTGTCGATGTAGCAGCCAGAGATGCGCACGTTGCGGCTGGAGTCCACCGCGATGCCGTCGGTGTGGACGCCGGGGTAGGTCTCGATGGTGACGTCGCGCACCACCACGTTATCGGT
>JADGNT010000311.1 GCA_017883345.1 Candidatus Solibacter sp.
CAGCCCGATGTCTTCGCCGCCGGCGCCGCGCTCCGCCCCGTCACCGACTGGGCCACTTACAACCACGGCTATACGTCGGATATCCTGAACACCCCGCAGGCCGACCCCGAGGCCTACCGCCGCAGCAGCCCGATCTTCTTCGCCGAGGGTTTGAAGGGCGCGCTCCTCATCTGCCACGGCATGGTGGATACCAACGTCGAGTTCCAGGACACCGTCCGTCTGATGCAGCGCCTGATCGAATTACACAAGGAGAACTGGTCGGTCGCGCCGTACCCGGTGGAAGACCACACCTTCGTGCTGGCCAGCAGTTGGACCGACGAATACAAGCGCATCCTGAAGCTCTTCGAGACCAACTTGTAGCGTAGCCCTCCAGGGCTGCCATGCCCCCATTCGTGGGGGCATTCTTTGCATTCTTCCTCCCGTTGCCCTCAGGCCGCCACCGGCACCGCCATCGGCGCCGCCACGCATTCCGCATCCCAGCGAGGCTGGCCGGCAATCGCCTCCTTGACCCGTCCCACAAAGAGAGTCGCGTCGTCGTGCGGCGGCGCTCCGCCGGCGAATGCTTCGGCGCTTTGCATCACACCCTCCACGATGTCGCGGGCGTGTTGATCGGCACAGTCCTCTACCGCTTTCAGGAATCGCGGCCATCCCCATTCCTCGCCCCCCTGGTTGGTGGTATCGCACAGTCCATCTGTGTAAGCCACCAATACATCGCCGGGTGTGAGAGAGACCACACCTTCGCGATACGACGATTCCCGCAGCATGCCAATCACTGGACCGCCCGGCTCCAGAAAGACGGTCTGGAAATGCGCGCCGTTCTTGCGCAACACGAAAGGCGGTTCGTGCCCCGCGTTGACGTAGTGCAGGCGTCCGCTCGACGGATCGTATTCGCCGACAAACAGCGTGGCGTAGGAGTTGTCCGGACAGACCTCGGAGAAGATCTTGTCGATGGTCCGCATCAGGGCTTTGAGACTGAAGTTCCGCGCGCAGCGCAAAGCGCGGATCATGCTGTGCAGGGAGGACTTCAGCAGCGCGGGCGGCACTCCTTTGCCAGAGACGTCGCCTACCGCCAAGCCCAGGTTGCCATCCTTCATCTCGAAGTAGTCGATGTAGTCGGCGCTCATGCCGCGCGCCGGGCGCCAGTCGCCGAAATAGTCGAGCCCGGGGATGTCCGGGTGTGCCGTGGGAAAGATCCGCTCGCGCAATTTGGTTGGTGTCATTAGCATTAAACTCGCTTCATCTTGTCTGACGGTCGAAACTGCCAAAAAGGCGCAGGGATGACAATTCTTTACATACCGGAAGAAGTTGAAAAGAAACGCACAGTGTGCCGAAATTGCCCATCCACGCCGGGGCCGTTTTCGTCGTCACTTTTGGTCGCCAAGGGCGTATGCGCCGCATCCGATACAATTCCCAGATGCTGACTCGGCGGTATTTCCTCACGGCCTCTTCCGCCGCCCTGGCCACCCGGCTCTTCGCCGCGCCCAAGGATTCCAGGACGCCCAATGCGGAGATCGAAAAAACTCGGCGCCGTGGCGCTGGCGGAAGCCAAGAAGCTCAAAGCCACCTACGCCGATGTCCGCATCGTGCGCATCGGCGACCAGCGCATCGGGCTCCGCCTCTCTCCCGAGCGCGGCACCGGCAAGACGCTCGCCGTGCCCAATGTCACCGAGGATTCCAGCTTCGGCTTCGGCGTCCGCGTGATCGTCAACGGCGCATGGGGCTTCGCGTCGTCGCCCATCGTGACCCCGGAGGATATGACGATGAAGGCGTCAAGGCCACGCAGTGGACGATCGCAGGCCTGCCAGAAATCCGGCGTGCGCGATTGCTAGCTCACGCGCGAGACGCGCTCGCCCGAGATGATCCCGCACGTCAAGACGGCGATCGACCTTGCGCTCAAGCGGAAGCAGGTGGCGGCGGGATCGATCGAGCGCTCGCGCCGCAACAACGCGATTGCCAACAAGGCCGGTCTGTTCGGCTATCACCAATCGGCCGATTCGCAGTTGACCACCACCATCCGCATGGCGGATGGCTCCAGACCACAAAAGGCGATGGTCTGTCCCACGGAGCAACTTGTGTAACTCTGGGGTATGACCGCGCTTGTGCTCTCTGCCGGTGGACTTTGGGCGGCTTGGGAAGTCGGGGTTTGGAGCGTGTTGCGCGAGCGCTTCCGGCCGGACCTGATTGTGGGCGCCTCGGCGGGAGCGTGGAACGGCTGGGCCATCGCCGGGGGATGCACTCCGTTGGAACTGGCGCGCCTGTGGCTCGACCCGGCGACGGGCGAGGTGATGCGCTTCGGACCGCACGCTACGGGCTTCCTGCGGGGCGAGCCGCTGCGCGCCAAAGCGCGCGAGTTGTTCGAGCGGTTTTCGCCGCGCGTGCCGTTTGCTCTCACAACGGTAGAGATTCCCTGGCTGCGCAGCCACATTGTGCACGACCGCGACATTACGTGGCAACACCTGGCCGCGTGCTGTGCCATCCCGCTGGCCTTCCCGCCGGTGGAAATCGGGGGGCGGCGCTACGTGGATGGCGGACTGCGTGGGGGGCTGCCGCTTTGGGCGGCGGAGGAACTGGGGGCCACGCGCGCGATCGCGCTCAACGTGCTCAACACGCCCGGCTTCCGATTGCTGCATCATGTGATGGGTGGCAAACAGGCCGGGGCCTCGATGGAAGTGGTCCGCATCGAGCCTTCGCGGCGCCTGGGATCTCTGCGCGACGCGGTGCGCTGGAGCGCCGGGAACATCGAGCGTTGGATCGCGCAGGGCGAGCAAGACGCGAAAAGCATCGCAAGTTCGATTACAATGTAAGGCTATGCCGAACTATCGAGTCTTCCGCATGAAGGATTCGCCGCGGCAACAGTTCCGTTGGGCGCCCCACGTTTCCGGACCTGCTAACGCCAAGCCCAAGGACTTCGAACCTTCGGGCGAAGTGGAAGCGCTGCACGAGTATGACGCGTGGCGCATTCTGCGCGCAGCCGGCACACCGCTGGACGTCGGCGATCTGTTGGAATCCGCGGATGGCCAGTTGCGCATCTGCAAGTACGTGGGATTCGAACCAGCGCAGTGGGTGCTTCCCGAACCCAAGTTACAGATTCCGGTCGAACCCGAGTCCGCCAGCCCGTCCGTCAGCACCTAGGAGACCCGAATGATGATGCGCGACATCCGTCTGGGCGACGATATCGACGATTTTTGCGTACGCTGCAAGCGCGTGATGAACCACAATGTGGTATCGGTGCTGAACGGGCAGGCGGCCAAGGTGCGCTGCCGCACCTGCCACAGCGATCACGATTTCCGCCACGAGCAGGCGCCGCCGCCCAAGGTGGATGCGCGCAAGGCGGCGCTGTTCGCCGAAGTGCTGAAGAAGGTGGCTCCCGGCGAGGTCGCGGTGGTGGACGATGCGGAGCTAGAGATCATATCCGAACTGGATGGCGAATCGGATGTCGAAATCGATGGGGATGCCGGCGTGGAAGTGGACGCCGAAGACGAAGCCGCCGAACCCGTCGATGTGGTGGCGCCAGAGCCCAAGCCCAAGCCGAAGCCGAAGCCGAAGCCGAAGCCGACGCCGAAAAAAGGCCGCGGCCGTCCCAAAAAGTAGCTTACCGGCATGATCACCAGACGCATTTTAGTCGCCGGCTTCCCGGCCGCGCTCGCCGCCGCACGCACGGTAGCGCCGCCGACTCCTTACGGAGCAATCCCCAGCCCGCGACAGCTTGCCTGGCACGAGCTGGAGTTTACCGCCTTCCTGCACTTCACGGTGAACACTTTCACCAATAAGGAATGGGGTTACGGCGACGAAGACCCCAACCTGTTCAACCCCGAAAAGTTCGATGCCGACGCGATCGTGAGCGCGCTGGCGGAGGCCGGCATGCGCGGCGTGATTCTCACCTGCAAGCATCACGATGGCTTCTGCCTGTGGCCTACCAAGACCACGGACCACTCCGTGGCCGGGAGCGCGTGGCGCGGCGGGAAGGGCGACGTGGTGCGGGAGATCTCACAAGCCGCGGCGCGCCGCAAGCTGAAGTTCGGCGTCTATCTTTCGCCGTGGGACCGCAATAATGCCCAGTACGGCACGCCCGGGTACCTCAAGATTTATCGCGCGCAGCTCAGCGAACTGCTCACCGGATACGGCCCCATCTTCGAGGTGTGGCACGATGGCGCCAACGGCGGCGACGGTTTCTACGGGGGGGCGCGCCAGAAACGCACGATCGATAAGAACACTTACTACGATTGGCCGCGCACCTGGGAAATGATTCGCGCCATGCAGCCGGATGCGGTGGTGTTCAGCGACGTGGGCCCCGATGTGCGATGGGTGGGCAACGAACACGGCATCGCCGGCGACCCGTGCTGGGCCACTCTCGACCCAGTGGGCGAAGATGGCGGAGCGGCATCGCCGGGCAACGTGCGCACCAAGGAATCCGCCAGCGGCCAGCGTCATGCCTCGAAGTGGCTGCCTGCCGAATGCGATGTGTCGATCCGTCCGGGCTGGTTCTGGCATGAGGCGGAGAACGCGCGGGTGAAGAAGGCCGCGCAACTGACCAGCCTCTACTATCAATCGGTAGGCCGCGGCGCCACGCTGCTGCTCAACGTGCCGCCCAATCGCGACGGGCTGCTCTCGGCGGAGGATATCGCGTCGCTCAAGGATTTCGGCGCATACCTCAAGGGGACTTTTGGGCAGAACCTGGCGGCGCGCGCCAAAGCTGACGCCACCCACGTGCGCGGCAACGACAAGCAATTCGGCCCGGCGCACCTGCTGGACGGCCGGAGCGATACGTTTTGGGCGACGGACGACAAAGTGACCAGCGCCGACGTGACAATCGATCTGGGACGTCCGGCGAAGGTCCAGGTGATTCGCTTGAAAGAAGCCATCCGCTTCGGGCAGCGAGTAGACGCGTTCACGGTGGAGCGCTGGCAATCCGATTCCTGGGAGCCGCTCGTGTCGTCCACCGGCATCGGGCCGCGGCGTTTGATTCATCTGGCCGCACCCATCATCGCCACGCGCCTGCGATTGCGCATCACACAGGCATCGGCGAGCCCCGCGCTCAGCGAGTTCGCCGTGTTCGCGGAAACCGCCCCGGGTTGATCGCCTTGCCCCTGGTTTTCCTCTACTGGTTCTTGGCGGGCCCCGCGCTGCTGCTGGCGGCGCTCTCGCTGCGCGGCGAGCGCAAACGCGCCGATTACGTGGCGCGCCGGCTGGCGGAGCGGCCCCGGGATCTGCCGCCGGCCACGGTGATTGTGCCGGTGAAGGGGTACGACGAAGGCTTGCGCGAAAACCTGGGAGCGCTGGCCGCGCTGGATTATCCCGACTACGAGTTGATCGTCACGGCGCACTCGGCCGGCGATATCCCGCCCGGCGTGCTGCCCGCGCGCGTTAAGGTAGTGCTGGCGCACGCCACCGACGCCGGCTCCTCCGAGAAGATTCAGAACCTGATGGCCGCGGTGCGCGCGGCGCGCAAGCGCAGCCAGGTGCTGGCGTTCGCCGATTCCGACGGCCGGGTGACCAGCGGCTGGCTGCGCGCCCTGGTGGCCCCGCTTGCCGAACCCGGCGTGGGCGCGTCCACCGGCTTTCGATGGTTCCTGCCCGATCCGCCCGATTTCTGGTCGCTGATGCGCGGGGTTTGGGACGCGGTGGCGGCCGGAACGCTGGGCGCGGGCAACAATCGTTTCGCGTGGGGCGGCGCCATGGCGATCCGCAAGGAAGTGTTCTTCGAAGCGCGCGTTCCCGAATTCTGGCGGGGCGCGCTAACCGACGATTACACGCTCAGCCAAGCGGTGCATGCCGCCGGCCTCGGCATCGCATACGCCCCCGGCGCGCTGACGCCGTGCCGGGAGCACATCACGGGCGGCCGTTTTTTCGGCTGGATCCACCGCCAGATGGCGATCACGCGGATCTACGCGCCGCGGCTGTGGTGGCCCGGCCTGATCGCGCACATCTTCTACTGCGGCGGAATGGCGGCGTCGATCGTGGCGTCGATACGGGGAAATCGTCTGGCGGAGTGGGCGCTGATCGCGCAGCTTTCGCCCGGGATGTTGAAGGGGCTGAATCGCGCGACGCTGGCCAAGGCCTCGCTGCCCGAGCACGAGGCGTGGTTCAAGCGGCACGCCTGGGTGCACGCCATCTGGGCGCCGCTGGCCACGTGGGTGTGGCTGATCGCGCTGGTGTCGTCAGCCTTCGCGCGGAGCGTCGAATGGCGCGGACGGCGGTATGCGCTGAAACGCGGAGGGGGGTAGTCGTCCGAGCTTCGCTCGGATCTGGAGTTTCTACATTTTCCACCCGCGTCTGCGCCTTGATGCCGAGTTCTTCGCGTCGTGCCAGTCTTGTGCGTGCGCGGTTCGAAGCCCCGTTAGGGGCACTAGAAAATAGCCCAGGG
>JADGNT010000312.1 GCA_017883345.1 Candidatus Solibacter sp.
GCCGCGGTGTTGTTCCCGGCATCCCTTCTCTTTGCCCAGCCCGCCCGGCGCGCGCTGAAAATCGACGACATGCACCGCTTCCACGATGTGCGCGACGCCCAGATCTCGCCCGACGGGAAGTGGGTCGCGTACACGCTCAACACGGTGGACAGCACCGCCGATAAGAGCGACACCGATGTCTGGATCACCAGTTGGGACGGCAAGCAGCATTTGCGCATGACCACCAGCACCGAGAGTGAAAGCGCGCCGCGCTGGAGCCCCGATGGGCGCTGGCTGTCGTTCCTGTCGAGCCGCCCCGGAAAGGTCAAGGGCAATCAGGTGTGGCTGCTGGACCGCAACGGCGGCGAGGCGCAGCAGTTCACCGACGTCAAGGGCCGCCTCACGGCCTACGATTGGTCGCCGGATTCGAAGAAGCTCCTGCTGGTGATGGCGGATCGCGATCCCAACGATCCCGCCGATGACGAACGCCCCGCCGGCGGCGCCCCGGCAGCGGGCACGCCCGCCAAAGCGCCCAAGCCGATCGTGATCGATCGCTACAAGTTCAAGCAGGACATCCAGGGCTATCTGACGCAACCGGGCGCCAGACTCTATCTCTTCGATGTGGCGAGCAAGAAAGCCGAGGCGCTGACCGACGCGGTGCTGGAGGCGGCATCGCCCTCCTGGTCTCCCGACGGCAAGTGGATCGCGTTCATGGGCCGCTCGGGCAAGGACGCGGAACGCTACAACACGTCGAACCTGTTTGTCATCGAAGCCCGCCCCGGGGTTACGCCGCGCGAGATCACGAAGTACGATGGCCTGCACGGCTCGGCGTCGCGGGGACGTCCCGAGTGGAGCCCCGACGGCGCACGGCTGGCCTACTTGCAGAGTTCCGGGGCCAAACTCGGCGCTTACAACATGAATCGTCTGGCGGTGGTCGCGGTGTCCGGCGGCGAGCCCAAGATCCTCGCCGATACACTCGACCGCGGAGTCTCCGCGCCCCGTTTCACGCCGGATGGCGCTGGAATTCTATTCCTGGTGGGTGACGACGCCGCCGAATACCCGGCGCGGATTCCCGCCAACGGCGGCGACGTGCAGCGGCTGATCCGCGGGCCAATTGTGATCTCCTCGATCGACCAGGGCAAGGACGGTCGCCTGGCAGTGCTTGGCGCCAACGACACGAAGCCGGCTGAGGTCCACGCCTTCGAGAGTAACGAACTACGCGTGCTGACCCACCACAACGATGCTCTCATGGCAGAATTCAACCTGGGCGCCACGGAAGAGTTCCGCTGCAAGGCGAAAGACGGCAACGAGGTCCACGGACTGATTGTCAAGCCGCCGGATTATGTGGCCGGGAAGAAGTATCCCACGCTGCTGCGCATTCATGGCGGACCCAACGGCCAGGACGCGCATTCATTCAATTTCGAGAGACAGCTCTTCGCCGCCAACGGTTATGTGGTGGTGGCGGTGAACTATCGCGGCAGCTCGGGCCGCGGCGAAAAATACCAGACTGCGATCTCCGCCGATTGGGGCAACAAGGAAGTGCTCGATCTCGAAGCCGCCATCGATTACGTGCTCTCCATCGGCCTGGCCGATCCCGACCGGTTGGGCGTCGGCGGCTGGAGCTACGGCGGCATTCTGACCGATGCCATCATCGCCAGGGATCCACGCTTCAAGGCTGCCACCAGCGGCGCGGGCACGGCGTTTCCGCTGGGTCTGTACGGCGTGGATCAGTACATCATGCAGTACGACGAAGAAATCGGACCGCCGTGGAAGGTGGGGCTGGATCCGTGGATTCGCATTTCCTATCCGTTCCTGCACGCCGACCACATCAAGACTCCCACGCTCTTCCTGGGCGGCGAGAAGGATTTCAACGTCCCGCTGGTGGGCGGCGAGCAGATGTACCAGGCGCTGCGCAGTCTCGGCATCGCGACGCAGTTGGTGGTGTATCCCGGCCAGTTCCATGGGATCACGCGCCCAAGTTATCAGAAAGATCGCATGGAGCGATATTTGGCGTGGTACGCGAAGTACTTGAAGTAGGGGGTCGCCCCAGCGACAAACGCGGGGCAGTAGGAAAACATGCAAGCAAGAAAACATGCCCCCACGAATGGGGTCATGGCAGCCTGAAAGGCTACGCTACTTCTGTAAGAAGAAATTGCCGACGAACATGGCTTCGATGCCCGACGAGTAGAAGCTGCGGACGGCATCGCGCGGGGTGCAGACCAGGGGCTCGCCGAAGAGGTTGAACGACGTGTTGTAGAGCACCGGCAGTCCGGTAGCCTTGCCGGCGGCGTGCAGCAGCTTCCAGTAGAGCGGATTCTCGTCGCGATCGACGGTGTGCACGCGCACCAGGTCGCCCGCCAGCGCCGCGGCGGCGAACGTCTCGCGATGCGCCGGCTTGACGCGCCCCACGGTCGCAAGGTACTGCGCGTTAGGGCCCACTTCGAAGTACTCGGCGCACAGCTCCGCCGGCACCGAGGCCGCGAACTTACGGAAGGGCTCGCGATGCTTGATGAAGATGTTCAGGTTCTCGGTGGAATAGGGGTTGAGGGGCGACGCCAGAATGCTGCGGTTGCCGAGCGCGCGCGAACCGAACTCCATGCGGCCCTGCATCCAGGCGACAATCTTGTTGTCGTTGAGTTGCGCCACCGCGCTCTCGATCACTTCATCGGTGGTCACCAGGTAGTGGAAGCGGAGCTTGCAGTTTTCCAGCACCTGCTTGATTTCCGCCGCGGTGAAGCTAGGGCCGAGGCCCAACGTGCTCATGGCGACGCGCCGCTCGCGCCGGTAGACGCCGTGCCAGGCTTCCAGCACCGCGCCGATCGCCGTGCCCGCATTGCCCGCCACCGGCTGCACGAATACGTTCTGGTAGCCGGAGCGATTCTCCAGCGCCGAGACCAGAAGCGCATTCAACCCGAGTCCGCCCGCCAGGCACAGGTTCTGGCCAACGCCCGCCATGCGGATCACGGCGTCTTCCACCGCGTGCTGCAGGCCCGCCGCCAGATGCGCGCGCAACGCCTCCGGGACGGCCGCTCCATCGGCCAGCCCGAGCCGTTGGAAGAATGGCGCGCCGAAACCGCCGTGTTTCAAGCGCTCCCTACTCAAGAAACTGCGATCCAGCCGCGGACCCGCTTCGGAGACGTTCAGAATCTCCCGGAACAGATCCTGGAAGCGCCCGTCTCCCGCGACCGACCGCCATTGGAGCTTATGCTCGTCCACGTTGGCCTCCAAGCCGAGGAGTTCGCAGACTCGTCCGTACAAGTCGCCGATGGAATCGGGCACATACTGTTCGTGCTCCAGCGACATTTGCGCGCCGCGCGCCTGCCAGCGCGAGCCGCAGCGGAAATCGCTGCCGCGATCCAGCGTCAGCACCGTCGCCTCTTCGAACGGCGACGGATAGTAGGCCGACGCCGCGTGCGCCAGGTGGTGCTCCACCACGATGATGCGGCTGTTGGGAAACTGCGCCCGCAGCTTCAGGTGAAAATCCGATTCCGGAATGGGACGGACCACCGCCACCGCGTCCACCTGCTCCGGCTTGGCGCCGGCGAGAGCGAGGCAGGTCGAAATGGCGTGCTCCGGCATCTCGTCGAGCCCGCCCCAGTGGGTGCGGCGCCGGACCAGTTTCGACTCCTCCACCGCGGCAGCCAGTTCGCCGTCCTTGAGCACCGCGGCGGCGGCGTCGCCCAGCAGCCCGCCGATTCCTAGGATGATCATTTCGGTTGCTTGCCCCGTTTCTCGATCTTGGCCCACGCGTCTTTGAGGGTCACCGTGCGGTTGAAGACCGGCTTGCCCGGCGCCGAATCGGCATCCACGCAGAAGTAGCCCAGCCGCTCGAACTGATAGCGTGCGCCGGGCTCCACATTGGCCAGCACGGATTCCAGCTTGCAGTCGGTGAGGACTTCGAGCGACTTGGGATTCAGGTTCGCGGTGAAATCCTGGCCTTCTTCCACCTGGCCGGGATCCTCTTTGAGAAAGAGGTTGTCGTACAGGCGGACCTCGCCGCTAGAGGCCTGGGAGCCAGAGACCCAGTGAATCGTGGCCTTCACCTTACGGCCGTCGGGCGGTGCGTTGCCGCCGCGAGTGGCGGGGTCGTAGGTGCAATGCACTTCGGCGATTTCGCCCGAAGCGTTTTTGACTACGCCGGTGCACGTAATGAAGTATCCATAGCGCAGACGCACTTCGCGGCCGGGGGAGAGGCGGAAGAATTGCTTGGGCGGATCTTCGCGAAAATCGTCCTGCTCGATGTAGAGCACCTTGGAGAACGGCACCTTGCGCGTGCCCGCGGCGGGGTCCTCGGGATTGTTGATGGCCTCCATCTCCTCGACCTGCCCTTCGGGGTAGTTGTCAATGACGACTTTCAGCGGGCGCAGCACCGCCATCACGCGCGGCGCGCGCTTGTTCAGGTCTTCGCGGACGAAGTACTCCAGGCGGCCCAGTTCAATGGAGCCATTCGTCTTGGAAAGCCCGATGGACGCGCAGAAGTTGCGCAGCGCCTCGGGCGTGTAGCCGCGCCGCCGTATGCCAGAGAGCGTGGGCATGCGCGGATCGTCCCAGCCGCGCACGTGACCGTCCTGCACCAGGGTCAGCAGCTTGCGCTTGCTGAGCAGCGTATAAGTCAGGTTGAGGCGGTCGAACTCGATCTGTTGCGGATGATAGATGCCGATGGCTTCGATGTACCAATCGTAGAGCGGGCGGTGATCTTCGAACTCCAGGGTGCAGATGGAGTGGGTGATGCCCTCGATGGAATCGCTCTGCCCGTGCGCGTAGTCGTACATCGGGTAGATGCACCACTCGTTGCCGGTGCGGTGATGCTCGGCGTGCAGGATGCGGTACAGGATGGGGTCGCGCATGTTGAAGTTCGGCGACGCCATGTCGATCTTGGCGCGGAGGGTGCGCGTGCCATCGGGGAATTCGCCGGCCTTCATGCGCGCGAAGAGGTCGAGATTCTCCGCGATGCCGCGATTGCGGTAGGGGCTCTCCTTGCCGGGTTCGGTGGGGGTGCCGCGGTACTGGCGGATTTCGTCGGCGGTGAGGTCGCAGACATACGCCTTGCCGGCTTGGATGAGTTGCACCGCCCAATCGTACAACTGGCCGAAGTAGTCGGAGGCGTAGAACAGGCGGTCTTGCCAATCGAAACCCAGCCAGTGGACGTTGTCGATGATGGAGTCGACGTATTCAGTCTCCTCCTTGCACGGGTTGGTGTCATCGAAGCGCAGGTTGGTCTTGCCGCCGAACTCCGCCGCCAGGCCGAAGTTCAGGCAGATGGATTTGGCGTGGCCGATGTGCAGATAGCCGTTCGGCTCCGGCGGGAAGCGCGTGTGCACCCGTCCCTGATACTTGCCGGTCTTCAGGTCGTCCAGAATGATGTCGCGAACGAAATTGGAGGGGCCGCTTGCCGGCTCGGGGTTTGACGTAGTCATGTTTTCCTATAGCTTCTCGATGGCCTGCCTATAGCTTTTCGATGGCTTCAGAGATGCGCGCCACCGAGGTTTCGCGGCCCAGCACTTCGAGCGTGCCGAACAGCGGGGGCGCCGTCTTGCGCCCGCAGACCGCGACGCGGACGGGCTCGAACATCTGCCCGGCCTTGACGCCTAGTGAGACACTGGCCGCGCGCAGCGCGGTTTCGAGGCCCTCGTGCGAAAACTCGGCGGTGGCCAGCACCTCGCGCGCTTTCAGCAGCACGGTCTTCGCCATGGCCGCATCGCCTTTTTTCGGGATCAGTTCGGCGCTAGAGTACGGCGGCAGTTGCTCCGCGAAGAAAAAGTCGGCCACGCTCCGCACGTCGCGCAAGAGCTTCATGCGCTCCTGAATCAGCGGCGTGATTTTGCGCATTTTCGCGAAATCCACCGGCACGAACGGCAGCAACTCGCGCGCCAGTTCGTCCGGGGGCAGGGAACGGATGTGCTCCGCATTTAGCCACAGCGCCTTGGCGTCGAACGGGTCTTCTTCGGTGAAGTTGACCACCGCGTTGGCGCGATTGATGCCTTCCAGGGTGAAGAGTTCCACCGTCTCCTCGCGCGACAATTTCTCGCGATCGTTCTTCGGCGACCAGCCGAGCAGGCACAGGAAATTGATAAACGCCCGCGGCAGGAAGCCCGCGTCGCGATAGGTGGTCACGGAGACCACGGGGCCGTGGACGCGCTTGGAAAGCTTCATCCCGTCCGGCGCCATGAGCAGCGGCAGGTGCGCGAAGGTGGGCGATTCGACGCCCGCGGCGTCGAAGATCAGTTTGTGCTTGAAGGCGTTAGAGAGGTGCTCCTGGCCGCGGATGATGTGCGTGATACGGAGGTCGGCGTCGTCGGCGCAGTTGGCCAGGTGATAGGTGGGCATGCCGTCGCTGCGCAAGAGAGCGAA
>JADGNT010000313.1 GCA_017883345.1 Candidatus Solibacter sp.
AAGGTGGTGCAGGCGCTTTACGAATTCGCGCGCGCCGCGGCGCTCGACCCGACGCTGGGCGGCACGATGGATCCCAAAGCTCTCAACACCTACCTGGAGAGCGCGTACAATTCGTTCCACGGGAGTTTGGACGGATTGGACCAATTGAAGACGATGGCGAAGGCATCGCCCTTGCCGCCGGCCGATCTGAAGATTGAGACCGCCTCGGCGATCCTCACGAGGAAGCAAGCCGAATTCGAGCAGAGCAATCCGCAACTGGCGCTCTGGATGAAGATCAAAGGCGCCTTGGCGGATACCAACGGCGCCACGTATTTCGACAAAGAGCTGAAAGATTCGGCAGTGCCGCCGTTGAAGGGCACGCTGATCGAAGGCAAGCCGGCCTGCAAGTCCAAGGAGTTGCTGGTGGCGATTCCGTTGCCCGACCAGCAAGGCAATCCGGTGGCGGAAATCACCCTGCAACTGGATGCTCCGCTGACGGGCAAGCCCGAAGCGGGGGCGACCATTCAATGGACCGGGGTGCCGAAGGCGTTCACCAAGGACCCGTTCATGCTGACCATGGAGGCGGAGAAGGCGAAGGTGGAGAATTTGAAGATCTCCCCGTGCGCCGCGGCTCCGGCCAAGAAGGTACTGCCGAGGAAGAAGAAGTAGTCCGGTAGATTGGTCGTTAAGGCAAATCGCTCCCTCACGGTCGCGGCTTCGATCAGAGCCGCGACCGTGAGGGAGCGATTGTTTTAGGTTCGGCCGGCGCGGGGGGCGTAGGAATTGGCGGCTGCGGTGGGGGTCTTCGAGTTGGACAAGACCAGGCTGAAGACGAAACGCTCGATCGGGCTCATCGAATCGGCCTTCTTCAAATCCCCGAAATTCCGCTGGAAGCTGCGCATCGAGGAGACGGCCCGCACATACACCGGCGAGTATCCGGCGGTCGAAGCCGCGATCAGGATCGCCAGGGTTCCGATGATGGTTGCTTTTCGTCTCACACCGATAAGACGGAGCACCCGAGGGAAAAGTTAGCGGCCTGGAGAGGGCTTGACAATACTTAACATTGGTCGGCGATTTTGGCCGATCTGTTACAATAGAAGCAGGTTTAGAGGGTTCAGCAACACAGACTATGCCACTTTACGATTATCGATGTCACCAATGTGGTGAAACCTTCGAGGTCAGGCAAAAATTCGCGGATGCGGTCCTGACGGTCCACGATGGCTGCGGCGGGGAACTGGAACGGCTGATTTCGCTTTCGTCGCTGCAATTCAAGGGAACCGGCTGGTACGTCACCGATTACGGCCGCAACGGCAAGAAGCCGGCCGCAAGCTCGAATGGGAAATCGGAGACGAAATCCGATTCCCACGGCGAATCGAAGAGCGAAAGCAAGGCCGAAAGCAAAAGCGAAGCCAAATCGGAGAGCAAGTCGGAGAGCAAGTCCGAAACCAAGTCCGAGAGCAAGCCTGCCCCGGCGTCCAGTTCCAAGTAGCCGCTCTGCAAAAACACAGTTTCTCGCCAAGGCGCCAAGTTCGCAAAGAAAGACCATTGTATTGCTTTGCGGCGCGTGCGTGCCTCAGGCGCGTGCCACGTTGGTCTTGAGGTTTTCCTTGCGTATCCCATCCGCCCAGCGCTCGAGCATGCGGTCGGCGCGGGTTGTGGCCAACGGCTGGAAAGTGCGCGCCTGCGTGCGGAACTCATACTTATCGATGGTACAGACGGCTTTGCGGCCGGTGCATCGCAAGACCCGTCCAAAGACGATGAAGCGCATGCGGCAGGTCTCATCCAGCAGCATGGGCCAACTGATGGAGAGTTCCACAAACCCGCCGGGTGCGAGTGGCTGTTCGGTGACAAAAGCAACGCCGCTGCTGCCCATGTTGATCGTCTGGCCCGAGCCAGCCGCCACCACCACCCCATCCTCGGCTATTTTGTAGCGCACGTCCCGCTGGATAGCGAAACGGAATTTGCTTCGTCTTTCGTTTTTGCTTTTCATCAAATCCATGGCTCGGTTCCTCCGCCGATCCTCGCCGCATAAAAGGCATTTTCGTGCCCGAATCGGGAGCATCGAAGAATCAATCGGTTACGAGTACACTCGACATGGACTGTACAGAAGCTGTACAGTCAACCTCTGAAGGTGCTGTACACGCTGCTTACACCCTTGATGCAATGACGGGTACGGGGGTCGCATCGGATTGCGTGATAACCTGAAAAATCGTTATCCCATGAGAAGAGCTTTACTGTGTGCGTTGGCCGCGGTCTGCCTGGCTGGGGCTGCGCCGAAAAAACCGAAGCTGGTGCTGGCGATCATAGTGGATCAGTTCCGCTATGACTACCTCACCCGTTTCCGGAGCGAATACAACGGCGGTCTGGCGCGGCTGCTGACCGAGGGCGCGGTGTTCACCAACGCCAGCTAGATCCACGTTCCGGCGATCACAGCGGTGGGGCACAGCACGGTTCTTACGGGCGCCTCGCCCTCCATCAGCGGGATTGTGGCCAACGACTGGTACGACCGCGACGAGGGGGTGCATGTCACCAGCGTGAGCGACGCCCAGACGCAATTGCTGGGCGGCAGCGGGCCGGGTTCTTCGCCCAACCGGCTGCTGGAGAAGCTCTTCCTGGCGGTGGATCGGCAGGTGGGCGCCGCCAACTACCTGGTGGTCTTCACCGCCGACCATGGGGTGGCGCCGGTGCCGGAGGTCAACGTGGCGCGAAAAATGCCGGGCGGGCGCATCGAGCCGGCGGCGATCAAGGCGGCGGCCGAGGGCGCGCTGGTGAAGAAGTATGGGGCGGGGGAGTGGGTGGCCGGCGCCTGGGACCTGGCGGTGTACCTCAATCAGGGGCTGATCGCGCAGTTGAAACTCGATCTGGCCGAGGTAGAGAGGGAGGCGGCGCGGGCGATTCAGGCGCTGCCGCACATCTCCCGGGTGTACACGCCGCAAGAGATGACGCAGGGCGGGGGAGTGAAGGATACGGTGAGCCAGAAGGTGGCCAACGGCTTCCATTGGCGGCGGGGCCCGGATGTCGAATTGATTCCGGATGCCTACTGGATGGTGGGCACCGGCAAGGGTACGGGGCACGCCGGGCCGTACAGCTACCACACCCATGTGCCGGTGATTTTCCTGGGCGCGGGCATTCGTGCGGGGCAATACCACGCTTCAGTCGCGGTGAACGATATCGCTCCCACGTTGGCCACCATGCTGGAACTCGAGACGCCGAGCGGTTCCATGGGGCGAGTGCTGACCGAGATTTTGGTTAATTAGGAAGGACCCCAATCAGAGCCGCGACCGTAAGGGAGCGTTGGGTAAGTGCGTGGGCGGCAAACGCTCCCTTACGGTCGCGGCTCTGACCGGAATGCATTGCCTGTATAATTGGTGACATGGATTTACGTCCCTTGCATGACCGTGTGATGGTGAAGCGTCTGGATGAAGGCGAACAGAAAGTCGGAGGAATCATCATTCCCGATTCCGCCAAGGAAAAGCCGCAACAGGCGCTGGTAAAGGCCGTTGGCAACGGCAAGCTGCTGGAGAACGGAGAGCGCGTGGCGCTTGATGTAAAGGCAGGCGACCGCATCCTGTTTGGCAAGTATTCGGGTGCGGAAATCAAGATTGAAGGTGAGGAGTACCTCATCCTGAAGGAAGACGAGATCCTCGGGGTCTTGGAATAGGCTGTGCTAGTCTAAGAGATCACACACCAAATCAGGAGTTGTTTTCATGTCTTTCCGGATGGCGCTCAGGCCGCTGATGGTCTCGACCGCCCTTTTCGTGTTCGTCCAGCTAGCCGCCGCCCAAGCCAAAGTGGCGGTGATCAATCTTCAGAAGGCGGTATTGGAATCGGCGGAGATCAAAGCCGCTTCCGCCGCCATGGAAGCGCGGTTTAAACCACGCGTGACGCAGATCGAGACGCTCGATAAAGAGATTGCGGCGATCGCGCAGAACCTTCAGACCAACGCGGGCAAATTGACGGCGCAGGCCGAATCCGATTTGAACGCGCAGGGCACCAAGAAGCAGCGCGACGTGCAGCGGATGCGCGACGACCTGCAGGCCGATGTCGACCGGGATCGCAACGAAATTTTGCAGCGAAGCGCGCTGAAGATGACGGATGTCCTGAAGAAGCTGGCGGAGGAGAAGGGCTACGACATCGTGGTGGACGCTCCCTACGCCCCCTATTTCAAGGCCACGCTGGACATCACTGGCGATCTGATCGCGGCGTTCGACAAGGCGTATCCGGCGGCTGCGCCAGTTCCAGCGCCCAAGAAGTGAGCCATAATCGAATAGATGGCCGGCTATCTGGAGCAATACGGCGCTGGTGACGAGCGGCGCGGCAAGATCATCAAGCTTGTGGTGATCTCGCTGGTGGCGTCGATGTTAATCGGCGGCGGTCTTTTTTTTAATTTTCACAATTTCCGCGAAGAGCGGCAGGTGAAGCAGTTCCTGAGTCACCTTGGGGCCCGGGACTACAAGGCCGCGTACGCCTTGTTCGGCTGCACGGACGCGAAGCCGTGCCGCTACTATCCGTTCGACAAGTTCATGGAAGATTGGGGTCCGAACAGCGGGCACGCCGGTCTCGGCGAAGCGCGGATCACGCGCAGCCGTTCGTGCGGGTCCGGGGTTCTTCTGACGGTGGATTACGGCAAGAATCGGCAGGAGAAGCTCTGGGTGGAGCGGGGGGATATGAGCATCGGATTTCCACCGGTCCAAGGCTGCCCCGCGGGGCTCTGAGGTCACATCTGGTTCACGGAGACAGCGCTACATGGGAACAACGACGGCAGGCTTAGAAGGCGTCATCGCGGGCGAGAGCGAGATTTGTTACATCGACGGCAGCGCCGGCGTACTGAGCTACCGCGGATACAACATCCACACGCTCGCCGATCATGCTAGTTTCGAGGAAACGATCTTCCTGCTTTGGAACGGATGGCTGCCCAAGCAGGGCGAGCTCGACCAGTTGAAGAAGGAACTGGCGGCGGAGCGGGAACTGCCGGCCGCGGTGGTGGATTTCCTGAAGTCGGTTCCGCAATCCAACACCATGGATGTGCTGCGCACGGCGGTTTCCATGCTGAGCCTGTACGACCCGGCGGCGCAGGACATGTCGGCGGAGGCGAACCATCGCAAGGCGGTCCGGCTGATGTCCCGGACGGCGGCTATCGTGACCACCTACGACCGCTTGCGCAACGGCAAGGCGGCGATCGATGCGGACCCGAGCCTGAGCTTCGCGGCGAACTTTCTGTACACGCTGACCGGCAAGGTTCCCGACGAGATCATGGAACGCGCTTTCGACGTGGCGATGACGCTGCACGCCGACCACGAACTGAACGCTTCCACTTTCGCGGCGCGGGTGGTAGCTGCCACGTTGTCGGATATCTACTCGGCGGTGACGGCGGGGATCGGCGCGCTCAAGGGCCCGCTGCACGGCGGGGCCAACCAGGACGTGATCAAATGGCTGCTCAGCCTGGGCGATGAAGATGCGGCGGTGGAGGCGGTCAAAGGCACGCTGGCGCGCAAGGTCAAGATTCCGGGCTTCGGCCACCGCGTGTACCGCACGGAAGATCCGCGGGCCACGCACCTGCGCGTGCTGAGCGAGGAACTCGGCAAGCGCACGGGCCAGGAGAAGCTGTACCGGCTCTCCAAGCGCATGGAAGAAACGGTGAAGGAGATCAAGAAGCTGGATCCCAACGTGGACTTCTATTCGGCTTCGGCGTACTATTCGCTGGGCATTCCGATCGATCTCTACACTCCCATTTTCGCGGTCAGCCGGATGTCGGGCTGGACGGCGCACGTGCTGGAGCAATACCGCAACAACCGTCTGATTCGTCCGCGGGCCGAATACAAGGGCAACCCGGACGGCCAGACGTGGATCCCGATCGGGGAGCGCTAGCCATGGATGAACGCGCGTATTACTCGGAATCGCAGACCACCAAGCCGGCGGTGCTGAACTGTCCGTACTGCCGCAGCGCGGAAACCTACGAACTGAAATGGATGGTGCGCAAAAAGAAGGATCGCCTGCCGCCGGGCGCCGACGATCGGGACCGGGCGAAGTTCGCCAAGGCGCAGAGCTACATGGTGCTGCTGGACGACAAGGCCTCGTGCAAGAATCTGCGCTGCCGGCGTCCGTTCGATATTTCGGGCGTCAAGACGATGGCGTTTATCTAGTCTGCCCCGAAGCGGAACATGTGTTCGCGTGTTTTCCTATTCCGGTTGCCAAACGCACGGCCCGCGAACACATCGAAGGGAAAGGACTGTGAGACCTATGCCATCAAAAGCAGAAAGACCCAAAGTGCCGAAATTCCATTCGGAAGCCGAAGAGGCGAAGTGGTGGTTTGAGCACCGGGACATGGCGGAAACCGAGATCAGGAAGGC